>JAFGNW010000120.1 GCA_016926795.1 Candidatus Zixiibacteriota bacterium | reverse complement strand
TTTCAAGTATATGGTTAAAAGCTCAATTACTTGAGCAATACCATCTTCTTGGTTTCGGTGAAGTTGCCAGCGTTCAGCTTGTAGAAGTAGACGCCGGAAGCGACATTCGAAGCGTTCCACTTAACCTCTTGTGAACCAGCATCAGCGGAACCCGAGAAGACATTGACCACCTGACCGGTTACGTTGTAAATAGTCAGGGTATAGTCGCAAGCTTCAGACAGGTTGAAGCCGATAATGGTTTCAGGGTTGAACGGGTTCGGATAGTTCTGCTTCAGAGCGAATTCCTTCGGCAGCATGTCCGCGTTAACCGGGGCACCCATACTGGTAGCCATTTCAACACTGATAATGTTGGCGTTGGCGTTCAGGATGTTACCGGAGACAGATTCGCCGGTATGACTGTAAATAATGACATGGGTATTACCATCTTCACGATAGTTATACAGCATGTCCATATTATCGGTCATATTAACCGGGGTAACGTCACCCTGCAGGACGACGTACACCGCGCCCATTTCCGGTCCTTCGACCGAAATAACACCGCGATTATCATAAGTCAACTTGGCACTGACCGGGGCCAGCTTCGAGTACGGCATAGCGTCGCCGATGACGACACGAATCAGGTAAACCAGGTCGGCTACCGTCAGCGTGAGACCGTCAGCGTTGACGTCGGAAGCAGCAATCGCGCCATCGACATAAGCGCCAAACGCACTCAAGCCGTAAACGAAGTAGTTGGTGAACATAACCGCGTCAGCAATGGTGTAACCCACGCCGTCGAGGTTCAGGTCGCCGATATTATCGATCGAATCCTTACAGATTATGTCAATACCACCGTTGACGAACTTGATAAAGCGATACGGGTCGGTCTTATCGCCAACCGTGTCGCAATAGATCGGAGCACCGTAAATGCTCGGCAGTTCGGCATAGAAATCGGTGATTTCAACATAAGTGTCGACACCTTCATCACCAAAATAGTCCCAAACCTCGGCCGAGATAAAGAGGATATCACCGGCGACGGTCGAGATGGTGTTGTCACCACAGTCAATCCAGGTGAACCGGATCGGCACAAACTGGCATTCAAAAGTCCGGTCGTTGGTGACCAGGAAGGTCAGAACCACCAGTTGCGGGGAAGTGGTGTTGACACCGTCATTGGTGAAGCAAATCGGATGATTCGCGCCATCGTTGTATTCAGCCATGGCTACGACACGAATCATACCGGACGGACAGGCGCTTCCGCAATTACCGAACGGACCAGTGCGATAGGTGAAATATTCCCAATCGCAGTCTTTCAACATCTGGCCCATTTCGGCACCGATAAAGGTCAGGGCGGAATTATCATACTGAATCAGGAAGTCAAAACCGCCCATCGGGTAGTTGACATAAGTGTGATCCAGCATGTTCAGGTCAACCGTAACGTATTGACCCTGAATGACACCCTTGCCTTCAGGACCGTGAACTTTCTCAATAGTAACCTGGTGAGCAACCAGGGTTATATCAAAGCTGCAAGTATCTGCGTTTTCAGGAGCACAAGGCGGATCCAGATTTGCATTGTCAGTAACCGCAATCGTGGCCGTGAAAGTACCGGTGTATTCCGAAGTGGTCTCGGTTTCCCAGTAGAAATGACCGCTTGCGGGATCTACCGTCGGAGCACCGGGACCGGTGAAGTCCACCAGGCTGTAAGTCAGCTCGTAAGGACCATCATCGGGATCAACCGCCGTGACGTCGGCTTCAACAGTCGTACCCCAGGGCAGAAGAATATCATCCGGACAGGTAATTACCGGCGGGTCGTTCTCAACGCAAATCGTGAATACCTCGTTGGTAGCTGTAGCAAGACAGGAGTCGGTAACCATTACCTGGACTTCATGCAGACCAACATCGTCACCGTCGGTGTCCCAGAAAATATCTCCGTCAGCAGGGTCGATGGTCATGCCGGTGGGGTAGGTAACCAGCGAATAGGTCAACTTCTCGCAGGCAGCCTCATCACCGTCACTACCGACCGCCGTAGCGGAATAGTTGTCATCCCAATGAATCGTGGCATTAGGCAGATTAGCAACGGACGGAGGAATATTAGCCAGAGTAACGGTACCAGCAGTGGTGGTCGGAATCTCGAGAGAGGCATCTTCGAGAACAAACTGGGTCTTGATAGTGCCGGTCGGATTGACATAATCCGCCCAAATCTGTTCGTCAACCGTAATCACGCCCTCGCAGGCACGATTAGTGGTGAAGAAGATGTTGGCCACGTTATGGGTACCAATAGGTAAAACATTACCTGAAGTAATATCAATAGCGGCAATACGTATCGTATCAGGACCGTCGGAGTGGATTCTGGACAGATCAATATAGCGGTAATCGTTCAGATATGCGAAAGAGCCTTTCCAGTCAACATCAACAACGTCAAAGTCAGCGTCACCATCTCCGAATACTTCAAAAACAATCTCCATCGCCTTGACATCATCATCAGCAACCGTAACCTGGACATTCAAATATCCGTCGTGACAGCGCATGAAATCGACTTTGGACTCATAAACAACCGTGTCAGCGAATGAATACGAAAACGCAAAAACCACTAAAAAGGAGATAAGCAGCAAAGAATTTAATTTTCTTTTTTGCATCATTTAATGCTCCTTTAATAGTATAAAGGTCATCTAAGTTATAGGTATTATTCTTTATAAATTTAAGAATAATAACCTTCTAATACCGATAATACCATAATGGTCGGGTATCGGCACCCGCCAACTTAAACCAAATCGTTTGATAAATTTCCTGAAATCCGGTAAAGGACCTCAAAAAAAGATTCAGTTTAACTTGGGGAATTGTAGAAAAAAACGAGAAAAACCAAATAGGTGTAAAACACCGTCAAAGGTCTTAAATCTCTTGAAACCTATAAATTAGAAGACTTGCGAACAAGTAACAGTAAGCAGAACTTAAAGTTACTAAAGGTGCGACAGTATCAAAATAGAAGCATTTTCCACACAACTATTTCCCTAGACGCCTACATGATAACATAATTGTGTGTTTTTGTCAAGACTTTTTTTGTCATTCTGTGAAAAAAAATCCCATACTACAATCCGTAGTATTAATATGCCGTCAAATCCGATAAAGTCTTTTTCTCCCGCTTAACATCAAAAATAAAAAAACCAGTCCTTTTAATTCAAACCAGTTCGATTATTTTATGAATTCTTTATGATTAAAAACTGTATTTTAAACCGGTCGAGAGCAGAAAAATCTGGCTGTCTTCTTCCTCGTTTTCATGCCATTCCCACTCGGCCGAGAAGATAATATTGAAATTCAAGCCCCCAGAGATATTCCAATCAGCGATTAAATTTAGTCTCTCGAAGGTGAAATTTGACTGCAAGTCATTTTCATACTTAAGATTACGATATCCGAAAAGCGACTCGACCGTACCCAGGAAAAGCCCCGTGCGCATAAAATCCAGATCGGCTCTGGCGCCGCTTTCAAAATATCCTTCACCCCCCTCCGTATAATCTTTTTCCTGCTCGGCTAAATACTCAAAATCTGGTCCCAGCCATAAGCCTAAATCCTGCAATTGAATACCTCCCTGAAAAGTCATCCCGATACGAGAATAATCCTGATTTATCAGGTCATCCTCATTGAAAAGGGCCAGCTCAAAATCCAGCTCCTGGCGGCTGTAAAAATTACCTTTCACCAGAACTTTATGCCGCCCGCCCATTTCAAAACGATAATAATCATCCTGATTGTCGGGCGAAGAATAATTGCGGTGCTCCAGTCTCAAAAACAGGTCCAGCTCGTTTTTATCATAAAAGCCGAAAAAGGAACCCTCTGCTCCGGCGCTGAGATAATTAAGCTCCAGTGAATCCGGCACCCGGCGGTACATCAGGAAAAGGTCCATATCAAGAAACGACAGGCTTTCAAACATTTTAGACAGTCCGGCTTTCCCCCCTACCCGGTAATGGTTGAAATTATAGACAGCAAGGCTGTCAAACCGGACAAAATCAAAACTCAGCTGCCACCATGAAACCAGCAGGTCAGTGAGAGCCAGGTTAAGTTTGGCCCGGCTTTGACCGTAAATATAGCTGTCGCCCGGCTCGTTATCCCCCCGGTATCGGTGTCGCAGGTCAAATTCGTTCTTGAGATCCAGGCTGTGTTTCCCCAGCTGTAACCTGCTGTCGCCATATATCTTGGCTCTTATAAGTTCGGGGGTTTGTTCGTAATTGGCGCGTAATTCAAGCCGCCGGCTGTTATCGGGAGCATAAAAAACGCTGAACTGCCCCTTAAAATCATCTAAAAAAGTAGTGGAGGTGACCAGGCTGGCCTCGAGAGTATCTACTAAGAGGGAATCAAAAAAATACTCATAAGAAAGAAAATCGTAGCCGACCCCGGCTTTAAATTGAAGGCCGGAAGCACTCGGTGCTCCCGGCGATAAGATACTGACCCATAAGATTATGGCCGCGACACATAACCTGTTTATTTTCAACGCTACCTCAAATTTGTCCTATCACAGGTTATTTACCATTTTTTTCAGTTGACTCAAAATCAACTGAGCGGCTTTAAGCGACGCTATCGCGGGCTCAATCTGCTCCTGCTCTATATATGATAGCGACAGTTCCAGTTGTTGGTTAAGCTGCTCCAGTAGCTCCCGGGCCGCTTCGGTCTGTTCCAACGGCAACCCGGCTATCTGCTCGGCGATTCGGTCAGCTTCGCTTTTGATATGCTCATAACGGTTGGTGAGAAAATCCAGCCCCTGGCATTCCCGGGCCGCTTTCACGGCCATAACCCGGGCGGTCTGGAGCTGTTTCAAGGCCGCGCGAAAATGCTTCTCATCGCTCAATTCCTCGGCTCTTTTAAAGGCGTTTTCAGCCTGTACCATAAAAGCCTGACCGTCTTCCGAGCCGCATTGATTGACCGCCTGACGGGCATTCTGAAGCATCCGGGCGATATTCTCGCGGTGCCGCTCGTAAAAGCCCTCCTTGCGGAGCTGATCGTTAAAAGCGTTCAGAATTTTCTCAGCGGTTTTGACCACCTGATTGACCAGCTTCAAAGCCGGTTTATAATCACCGTTACGGTAAAATTCCCAGGCTTTGGTCAGATTGTCTCCGGCCAGGTCATAGATAGCCCGAAGGTTGGCATCGTCACCCAATTCCACAGCCTCTTTGGCCCGCTCCAGAAGGTCCCCGGCCCGTTCCAGCTTCTGCAGGATAACCCCTTCATACTGCTCGGTCTGACGGCTGTTGGACAGAGCTTTCCCGGCTTGCTGGCGAGCCAATCGGGTCAATTTGAGAGCCGCCTGATAGCTCTCCAGAGTTTCCTCACGGAACCGGTTCCAGGCCATTTCCTGTATTTCTTTAGCCCGGTCATAATTAGTCACAGCCATCGGATTATTACCGCCTCTAATAGCGTCCCCCGCCCGCTGAAGCATCTGGTCGGTCCTTTCCAGCTCCGAGCGGACGTAATTTCGGATATTTTGCTGCTGATTACCCTGGGCAAAAAGGGCTTGAGCCGCGAACAAAAGAACTATAACAAACGTTAAAAAGACTTTCTTTTTCATATTCTAATCTCCTTTCGGAGAACTATTTATCAAATCCGATGCCAAAGCCTTATTATAATATATTACATTGTATTATAAAGAGTTAACTAATAACATAAAAAAAGCGCATCTCTTTTCGTACCGTCAGGTACAGCTCGGTGTCCCTGACGGCTCATGCTCCGTGCTCCCGAGGTATGCTCCCGAATGCCAAATTGTGCTCCCATTAAACCTTAATATCATGTATTTTCATCCGACTATACAATCGCCGCCGGGATATTTTCAATATTTCCGCGGCTTTTGTCTTATTCCCCCCGGCTTTTTTAAGAGCTTCAAGAATCATTTCTCTTTCGGTGATATCCAACCCGGTCTCACTCTTCGATGCTCCCACATTCTTTCCCAGGGGAGCATCATCCTTATCGAGAGAAAATTCCGCAACCGTCAACGGCTCCCCGCCAGACAATATCACCGCCCGCTCCAAAACATTCTTAAGCTCCCGAATATTCCCCGGCCAGTCATAATCCAGCAATATCTGCTTTACACTGCTATCGAGCTTATAATGCTGAAATGGCATTTGCTTCAAAAAATGCTCCGCCAGTTCGATAACATCTTCGCCCCGTTCCACCAGAAGTGGCAACTCAATCGGGAAAACATTCAGACGGAAATACAAATCCTCGCGGAACTTGTCATTTCTAATATCTTCTTTCAGATTCCGGTTGGTGGCTGCCAACAACCGGACATCGATATCTATCGTATCCACCCCGCCGACCCGCACCAGCTGGCGTTCTTCCAGTACCCGGAGCAGTTTGGACTGCATCCCGGGCGACATTTCCCCGATTTCATCGAGAAAAATCGTCCCTTTCTCGGCCAGTTCGAACCGACCCCGTTTCCGGGCCACCGCCCCGGTAAAAGAGCCCTTTTCATGACCGAAAAGTTCCGATTCCAGCAACGTCTCGGTGATGGCGGCGCAGTTGACAGCGATAAAGGGAAAGCTGCCCCGCTTTGAGAGGTTGTGAATCATCCGGGCCGCCAGTTCCTTGCCGGTACCGGAACGGCCTGTCAGAAGGACCGTGCTGTTGGTGGCGGCCACCTGAGCCAGAAGTTTCTTCACTTTTTCCAGGGCGGGGGAGGAACCGATTAACTCCGATACCTTTTCATCCCGGATAACCTGAGCATAATGCCCCGCCAGCGAGGCCAGTTTCTGCCTCTCGGTTATTTTTCCGACTGTGAGCGACAGCTCCTCCAGAGAGAACGGTTTGAGCAGGTAATCGGCGGCTCCCTTTTTCATAGCCAAAACGGCCGTTTCCACCGTCCCGTAAGCCGTCATCATAATTACCCCGGTGCCTTCTTTCTCCAGAGCTTTTTCAAGGATTACCATCCCGGAAATCTTCGGCATCGACAGGTCGGTGATAACAATATCAAAAGAATGTCTAATGATAAGCTCCAGGGCTTCGGACGGGTCCACGGTGGTGGTCACCCGGTGACCCTCATCCTCCAGATGCCCGCAAACCAGTGAAGTCATTTTCGGCTCATCATCGACAACCAGAATATTGGCCATAGTTATTTTCCCGGTTCTTTCGGAATCTTAATTATTACCTCGGTTTTTACACCCGGTTCGCTTTTTATTTTCAACTCTCCGCCCATTTCATCGATTATTTTCCGGCTCAAATACAATCCCAGGCCGGAACCGTTCTGTTTGGTAGTATAAAACGGGGAGAATATCTTTTTCATATCCTTTTTAGACACCCCCCGGCCGAAATCGGTTATTATAAACTCCACCCGGTCGTTTTTCAGGTTCGCCGCCAGATCGAGTTTAACAGGTTTTTCAGCCTCCAGACAGGCCTCGGCGCCGTTAATCAGCAAATTCATAATAACCTGTCGAAGCGAGCGCCGATAAGCGGTTATTTCAAAAGACCCCGAGGGGCTGCCTTTCACCCATTCGATTGACCCGGCCGGATACCTCTCATCGAGGTGTTTTTTGAGGCTGTCGAGAAGTACCTCCGGAGCGAATGTTTCCAGATTCTCCCCCCGCAGCAGCGAGCCGTCACCCCGAGCAAAATCCAGGTACCCGGTGACAATCCCGTCCAGCCGGTCAACCTCTTCGACAATATAGCCGGCTCCCTCGGAAGGGGCTCTCTTTGCCAGCCGTTCCGCTGAGGCCCGGATAATCATCAGGGGGTTTTTCAGTTCATGCGCCACCACCGCCACCATCCGCCCCATAAAAGCATGGCTCTCGCCCAAAATAAGCTTTTGCTCGGTGTGGCTGATGCGAACCTGTAGAAGCAGGAAAATAATACCGAGCACCAGCCCGCCGATTACCGCCAGGGCGCTGGAGAAATAGAGGTTCCGCTTCAAAGCGCTCAAATCATCAAAATAATCGACGCTGGCTTCCACCCCAAGGACAGCCGTCAAAAAACCCTCCGGGTTATAAAGCGGGGCAAAGGCTGATTTGAGATACAGACGCCCGGTTTTATAAGCCGGGGAGACCAGTGCCTCTGAGGTAAAGCCGAAAAAAAGCGAATCGATATAAACGCCGTTTAAATCCCTCAGAAAATAAACCGAATCGGCTTCCAATACGGTGGTGACAAGATAGTGGTAGTTTTCATCGAGAATAAAGACCTCGGCCAGCGAATCCGCCTCCCGGACGGACTCGAGCCGGTCCGATATAACATCGAAAGCCTCGATATCATCGAGAGCGAGATTTTCCACCTGCTCGGGCGGCAGCGCCAGAGCCACCGTCCGGGCAACTGACTGCAACCGCAGACTGAGCTGGTTCTCCAGCATCCGCTCGGTCCGGTTGTAATACAGCCACCAGGCCAGGTTGACCAACACTATCAACACCAGCGTAAAGAACGCGATGACAATTATTCTTTTCGTACCGACAAACATTGTTTTATTATTACAAATATCCTATTTTGAAAGCAACTTAAAGAAATATCAGAGAAAAATTTTAATGACCTTTCAACCTCAAAACAATAACTACCGCGAAGCGGTGCGGGCGCTTTTCGAAAGCATCCCCATCCACAATTTTTTGGATATAACGCTGGACGAAATCGAACCCGGCTTCGTCTCGGCTTACCTTCCGAAACGCCCGGAGCTTTTACAGCAGCACGGTTATTTCCAGGCCGGGGCGCTGGTCACTTTAGCCGACGCCGTGGCCGGAGCGGCCGCTTACAGCCTCATGAACGAGAGCGAGAACCTGCTCTCGGTCAATTTCGCCGTCTCCCTTTTAAGACCGGCCAAGGCCGATAAAATCAGGGGAGAGGGCCGGGTGATAAAAGCGGGGAAGAGGCTGTATTTCTGCGAGGCGGTCCTTTTTAACGAAACCGGCGAAAAAAGAGAAAAAATCCTGACCGCCACCGTCACCCTGATGGTCGTATGACCGGTTGTAAGAACGAAATTACCGTTAATCACCACCGAATAGATAAAAGCGGAAACCATCATAACTTAATATTGTCAGGGAAATATACTTCTTGACAGAAGTCGGAAAAAAAGTATAATACAGCCACATATTTTTGAAGATATCATGACCCCTTCGTCTAGTGGCCTAGGACACTGCCCTTTCACGGCGGCAACACGGGTTCGACTCCCGTAGGGGTCATTATTTTATGACTCGTCATATTTATGACCAGTCATTTTTTTACCCGTCACTTTCTTAGCCAAAATATAGCCGTTTCTCAAATCCCCGCTTGCCCCTAAAAGACTTTCTGCTTATTTTACGGCGCTTTGTATATAAAAAGACCGGGAAACCGGCTGTAGATACGTAACGAATGAACTATAAATAAATTTCCGGAGGATATTATGGGTATTTTTCGCGTCCCCATCCCAAGAAATGAACCGGTATTGAACTATGCCCCCGGCTCTCTCGAGCGCGCCGGGGTCGAGAAAGCGCTGGCCGAGCTCAAGGCGCAGCAGGTGGAAATCCCGATGGTTATCAACGGCAAGGAAGTCAAGACCGACCAGAAAATAGAAATCCGCTCCCCCCACAACCACAAGCAGGTGCTGGGTTATTATTACCAGGGCGGGGAAAAGGAAGTCAAGCTGGCGGTGGAGTCGGCGGTCGAGGCCCAGAAAGCCTGGGCTCACTTTCCCTGGGAACACCGGGCGGCTATATTCCTCAAAGCCGCGGATTTGCTTTCCGGGCGGTACCGATATGTAATGAACGCCGCCGCCATGCTGGCGCATTCGAAAAACGTTTTCCAGGCGGAAATCGACGCCGTCTGCGAACTGGCCGATTTCTATCGCTTCAACGCCTTCTACATGCAGCAGATTTACGAAATCCAGCCCGACAACGCCGCCCAGATCTGGGACCGGCTCGACCATCGGCCGCTGGAGGGTTTCGTTTTCGCGGTCACTCCGTTCAATTTTATCTCCATCAACGGTAACCTGCCGACCGCCCCGGCCATGCTGGGCAACGTTTCGGTCTGGAAACCGGCCTCGACCGCGGCCTATACCTCGCATCTTTTAATGAAGATATTCCGCGAGGCGGGTCTGCCCGCCGGCGTTATCAACCTGATATTCGCCCGCGGCGCGGCGATAGGCGAAACCGTGCTCAAAAACAAGCACCTGGCCGGGATTCACTTCACCGGCTCGACCGGCGTGTTCCAGATGATGTGGAAGACGGTCGGGGCCAATATAGCCAACTACCGCAGCTACCCGCGCATTGTCGGCGAGACCGGCGGCAAGGACTTTATTTTCGCCCACAACTCGGCCAACTCCGCCGAGGTCGCGACCGCCATCACCCGCGGCGCTTTCGAGTTCCAGGGCCAGAAATGCTCGGCCGCCTCGCGCTGCTACCTGCCCAAATCCAAATGGCCGGAAATCAAACAGATTCTCGTCAAACAGGTCGGCGAACTGAAAATGGGCGACCCGGAAGATTTTACCAATTTTGTCAATGCCATCATCGACGAGTCGGCATATCGAACGATTACTTCCTATATCGACTACGCCAAAGAATCCAAAGACGCCGAGATAATCTGCGGCGGTAAGTACGACGAATCCAAAGGCTGGTTTATCGAGCCGACCGTGGTGGTGACGACCGACCCGCATTTCAAACTCATGGAGGAAGAGATATTTGGCCCGGTGGTGACGATTTACGTCTATGACGATGGCAAGTACGCCGAGACGCTGCACCTGTGCGACCAGACCTCGCCGTACGCCCTGACCGGAGCGATATTCGGAACCGACCGCCAGGCGGTGGCGCTGGCCGAGCGGACATTGCGCAACGCGGCCGGCAATTTCTACATCAACGACAAACCGACCGGGGCGGTGGTCGGCCAGCAGCCGTTCGGCGGCGGCCGGGCCTCGGGCACCAACGACAAGGCCGGCGGCATCCAGAACATGCTGCGCTGGGCCTCGCCGCGTTCGATCAAAGAGAACTTCGTCCCGCCCGTGGACTACAAGTACCCGTTCCTGGGGTGAGTGACAAAGTCACTTGGATTGAGGTAGAGTAGGTCGAAATGTCGTAGACTTTCGACAATGCAATAATAAAATCGTTCTGTCAGGTCTTGCTTCCGCTTCAGGGGGGGTGTGACCTGACAGTTTATAGTAGGTCGAAATCTCGCAGAGTTTCGACATAGAAACAATAAAGGCAGATCCGGTAGCGGTTCCGCCTTTTATATTAAAATTGTCTAATTTGAGTGAGAGAACACTATCCAAGAAATCTATTTACATTATGCCATTCAAGAAATTCTTTATTTGGCATATCTTCTTTAACTTTTGGTAAAATTAAAAGGCTCTTTCCATGAAAAGCGTAATAATCTCTACCATTTTCATATTCTTCACGAATTCTTTTGCTAACCTCTATTCTATAATTTGGTGTAACCGTAATATAACCTTTATCAAAAAGCTTATGAAAATCAGATCTTATTAACAAACCATTATCTGTTAAGTTTGGACCGTTTTCATGATAAGGTATAATATGTGCTGCTTCTAAGGCGGGGAGAGTCTTTTCACCCGAGAAAGCACACTGTCTCTTATAAGCATCTGTTACAAGTAACCGGAAAGTTCCTTGTCCAAGACGGCTTTGAGTTAAATAGGAACGACCGTATTTCTGACCATTCAAAATGATGGTATGTTCTTTTACTTGTTTACCATGATTAATTAGAGTTAGATTTTCTTGAAGCTCTTTCCATAGCAATTTCCCTGTTGTTGTTATTGAATCATATGTCTTGCCCCTGACAATATTTTTTGACCAGTCCACGGGCACTGGGATCCACAAATTTCTTGGGAAAAAAAAGGGTTCATTCAATATTGTACACCCTATTAAGGGGTCATAAGAGTATTCTTTCCTAAGGCTAATTATTTTCTTTCTTAAATCAGTTAGATTGGCTACTCCATTTTTTTCCTTAAAAGCGTCCCAAGCTAGAGATAAGGGTAGTTTTTCTGACCGGATATAAAAACCACCACCAACGATATAGTTATAAGGACTATGTAACTTAAATAAAAATGGTGTACCAATTTCAAGGTTTGAAACTAACTTACCACTTGGACTCCAGAAATTAACTTCATCAGGATTTATTGTTGATAAATAAGTAAACCAACCATTATCTGTCACAGCTACAAATAATTTCACAGTAATTTTACTCTTTTAAGTAAATGATAAATACCCGTTATACCATAATAAATATTTTAGTTATTTTTGTTTTTTACAAGAGATTTTTAGCACCAGCACCAGTAGGGCGGAACCCTTCAGCGGTTCCGCCTATTCATTGGGGGAGTACAATCTGGGATCGGAACAAGTCCATATGTGCCACAAAATAAAACGGTAGATGTAGACATATGTCGGGCACAGACAATAAAACGGGTGGTACAACCAGGAGGGCTTTATCTTGCCCTGCAAAACCAGTCTTTATGTTCCGTTATTCTTCCGATTTGATTAAAAGCTCTGCAATAAATATTGAATTATGTGAAATCAAGGGCTAATCCATATAAATCCTTGATATTTGATTTTCATGTGTAACAAAAACCAGTCTCCCGGCACTCATGGCCAGAACAGTTAATTTAAAGGAGGTTCAAATGTTTAAGTCGAAAGTTTTAACCGTAGGGATCCTGGCCTTGGCCACCATGTTACTCATGTCTGCCTGCTCGGAAAATCCCATGAATTCTCAGGTTCTCGAGAAACCAAACGAGATTGACAGTACTGTTAATCTTGATGATCCTGACGCCCCGGAATCAATTAGAGAACCCAATCCCGAACCAACGGTAATTGTCAATCTTCTGGTTAATCCCGCCGCCCAGGATGGTAAAACTGGTTGGACGTTTTACGGCAACAGCGGAGTGGTCGATGTAAGTTCCTATGATAAGGAATTTTATACCAGGGATAAGGTTGATCAGCGGGCTTATATCCTTCAGGATGTCGAGCTTCCCCGGCAATCTCAGGGTAAGTACTTGCTGTTGTTTGGAAAAGGCTGGGTCAAAGGCGTTGTGGAAAATTCGATCACCCGCCATCCTTATCTTTATGGATATCAATTTGATGAGTACGGTTATATTGTTCAGTACATGCAGGGACAACAGCTGCGGCATACCGCCGGAGCCGACAAGTGGCAAAATTTATTTGGCGTTTTTCCCATCGATGAGGATACCCGGTCAATTCGTTTCTTCCTGATGCAGGCTTATCAGAATGGCGATGAACCCGATGGTACCACCGCTAAATTCGATGATCTTGAGCTAATAGTATTCAACACTCTTGTGGAAGCTCAGCGGTATATCGCGAAGAAAACCTTCGTCTCTCCACTCTAGACTGATTTGACGCAATATTTTTAAAAGGTACAAGCAAAAGTAGGGCGGAACCCTTTAGCGGTTCCGCCTCTTTAATTTGGGGGAGCAGATGAGGATATCTACAATTACAAACTAAATTCAAAAAATAGGCAGAACCACCAGGATGGTCACCCTCGTTCCCACGGTCGCCGTGGGAACGCCCTTCGGGACGTTCTGCATCCGTTTAAACAACGCGGAACGTCAGAAAAAACGTTCCAACGCGGAGCGTGGGAACGAGGAAACCAATCTTATTTTTACGGGCAGGTTGCAAGCGGTGTATGTGAAAGATATAGAAAATCAATCAGGGCTGTTTGGTCTGATATATCAATAATTCCATCCGCATTAACATCGGCTTCCGACGGACAACATAAGGGGCTGTGAGATAAATATAAATAATCTGTTATTCTTGTAATATCTGATATATCCGAATCTTCCGATTCGGAGCAATCCGCGTTACCTGTTATTCCAATGCAACATCCTGGTTCTTTAATATTGTAACTTTTAGCGCTCACACTATCAAAGGAGGCAGAAGTACCAACTACAATATATCCAATATCGGCTGATTCTATTATATCATACGCTATGTCAGTTCCAATCCCACCGTATGTTTTAGACCAAAGAGAATCACCGGTCAAGGCATCAAGGCATACAACCCAATAATCTTTTTCACCGGCGCCCGAAGATTCCGTGTAACCGGCAACAAGAAATTGATTACCTAAAGTTTTACATACAGAATAAGCCATATCATAACCATCCGGTCCACCATAATTCCTTTCCCATTCAAGATTGCCTTCCAAATCAGTACAGACGGTATAGAATTTGTATGTACCAATTGCGCCCATATATCCTGCTATTACATACCCATTATTATCATGTTTTTCCTCTAAATCATATATCATCTCATACCCAACACCACCGTACTTATGCGCCCATAAGGAATCACCGGACGAATTTATTTTTAACAAATAAGCATCAAACCCCACACCATAAGAATCAGTGTAACCGGCTATAACAAAATCACCCTGGTCCGTTTCTATAACATCCCGTGGAAAATCATAACCCGTTCCTCCAAAGGTCTTCGTCCATAGAGTATTACCGTTTTGATCCGTTTTTAACACCCAGAAATCATAATATGTAAAAGTTAAGGACCTCCCATACAATCTCAGTCTCTTCAGTTAGTCATTTAAGCTGCTTTTTTATCCTTCTTTTTTTTACCT
>JAFGNW010000119.1 GCA_016926795.1 Candidatus Zixiibacteriota bacterium | reverse complement strand
GACCGAACACCGGTTCCGGATTATACCAGTAGGCATACAGAATACGGACCAGCACCAGAAACATCATTCCGGCTCCCATAGCCGATAAAATGAAAAAGAGCGGCAGCCAGGGGGTGTACCAGAGGGCGTGCAGCCTGATCGGCGTTACCAGAAACAGCGATCCGAGAGAAGAGTGATGCAGACTGGAAAGGGAGATACCCACAATGACGACCCCGAAAGCGATACCGTGTAGAAACTTGACGATTTTATCGGAACGCAGTTTTTCGAATATCGCCGGCAGCATTTCAATAAAAGTGACCGTGAAATATAACAGCACGCACCAGAAAACCTCGAACAGGAAAGAGTGTTCGTTCCACATGAAAATGGGGTGCCAGAAGCGATGGGGCAGGCCGATATCAAACAGGAGCGCCAGCATCGAACATCCATAACCGAGGAAGGCGACCAGGATAGCGAACTTCAAGAGCGGTTTGAACGGTTTCAGCCGCAGGACATAAACCAGGAAACCGACCGTGAAACCGCTGGTGGAGAGTGCCACCCCGGCAACCATATTGAGAATTTTCCACAGACCCCAGGGCATGGCGTCGGAGAGGTTGGTGGTGGCTCCCAGACCGAACCACATGCGGAAAGCGGCGGCGACCAGGCCCAAGAAAACCAGGAACCATAAAATATCCTTGACATAGCGCAGTTTGTTACTCATCGCGGCCTCTCTTTTCCCCGCTCTCGTTTTCGACCGGTTTCTCCGGGGATTGTTCCCCGGCGAGTTTCTCCCGCCGGCGGATAATCCAGTTGATACTCAATATGGAGGCGGCGACCCCCAACCCGATAAACGGGGTTTTGCTGATAAGCGGCTCGGTCAGGGAGGGAATAGGTTCGAGGGTGGTCTCGGGCCAACCCAGAGCGGCCAGGTCAACATCGGAAATGTATAAAACCGATGTACCGCCGAACTCCGACTCACCCCACACATGAGGCAGGTAACCGGAATTGGAACCATCAATCAACCGGTGAGCCGTTTTCAAAAGGTCCTCACGTTTTCCCACTTGCATTACCTGGTTGGGACAGGCCGCCACGCAGGCAGGGGGCTGGCCGAGTTTTAGTTTCTCGAAACACATGTCGCATTTTCTCATAAACGGCACCGTGCGATCCCATTCATAACGCGGAACATGAAAAGGACAGGCCAGCATGCAATAACGACAGCCGATGCATTTATCCGGGTCGTAAACGACCGGACCGTCCGGCTCTTTGGTAATCCCACCCACAAGGCAGGCCGACACGCAGCTCGGCTCGATACAGTGCATACAACTTTTACGGGCAAAGCGACCGTCGTCGACTTTCATAATAGTAGCCCAGCGATTGGCCGATAACCCATCGCGAGTGACGGCGCGGTCGGTTTCGGCTTTCAACGAGTCGAGCCGGTGGTCGTTGATACAGGCCATCACGCATTTCTCGCAACCGGTACATTTGGTTGTGTCAATAAGTATCCCCAGCATCAGATATGTACCTCCTCTCCGTAGATAGCTTTAGCGACCTTGTCACCGGACCCCGGCCGCAGCTGCCAGTGGACGGCTGAGATGCGGTCGAACACGAACAGTACGATATGAGCCAACTTGGTAAAGGGAATCAGAACGAACAAAAACTCAGCACTCAGAAGGTGAATCAACATAGCCGTTTCCCAGGACATGAAATTGACTTTCGGGTGGGAAGCCAGGTAACCAGCCGTAAAAGTGGTGAGAATGACGAGCAGCAGGATATAATCCGTTTTGCGGCTCATGGCGCGATGGCGAGCGCTGAAAACACGGAAGACCAAAAGCACCAGAAGGCAGGCGATAGTGAAGAGGGTCAGGTAATCGGCCAGGCTCTGTCCGATAGCGGGAAGGTTCGCGCCCAGGAAATTATTCCATAATACAATATGGTCAGCCAGAAACAGCGGCACGATAATGACCCCGATGTGAAACAGGAAGGAAACAGCGGAAAAGAAAATGGTGCCTTTTATTAAGTGTTTGATAGGAAATACCCAGCTGAGAGCGTCGAGAACTATTGTTTTCCACGGCGCCCGGCGCAGCCGCCGCCCCTTGCCCGTAAGCAGTTGATAAACCTGTATTATAAAATGGCGCAGCAGCCCCAGAATCATTATCAGGAACGTCAGCGCGAAAAGAGGCCCCTTGGCAAAATCTATCCAACCTTCGATGGTCATATGTTAACCTTCCTTTCCAATCCCAACTCAAATATCGTCGCCCACCGGGCGAATTATTCTTTTATATCTCGAACAGAGCGGCTTCCTCCTTGCGTTCGGCGGGACTTTTACCGCCCGGTATCTCGATAGCCTTCAAAATCAAATCGTGCAGACCCATGACCTTGGAAGGCAGCTTATAATATTCGACCAGTTCCTTGAGCTGTTTCTTACAGTTGGCGCAGGGAGCGATGATTATATCAGCGGCCACCTTCTCGAGCTGCTGGGCTTTCATCTTGCCGCCAATTTCCATCCGAAACTCATGGATTTCATCGACCGAAACAAGCCCGCCGCCGCCACCGCAACAGTAGTTCTCCTGGCCGTGCGGCTCCATTTCCACGAAATTTTTAACGAACGATTTCAGTATTTTTCGCGGTTGTTCCACGATCCACCCCGAGCGGGCGACGTTACACGGGTCATGGTAGGTGACACGTTCGGTGATAACGTCCGGGTCCAGGTGTATTCTACCCTGCTCAAGGCAACCGAGGGTGTATTCGATGAAGCTGACCACCGGGTAGGCGCTGTTACCGCCGAAGACCGGGACAAAATCGTGCGCTGAACGGGAGGCGTGCCCGCACTCGCCGATAAGAACGTTTCGGCCCCTCAGGCGCGTAACCTCCCGCAGGAGTTGTTTGATGATGTTCTCGAGGTGCCAATCGCTGTAAAAAAGGCCGTAGTTGATGCCGTCGTAATTGCAGGTTCCAATCGTCCATTTATCCCAATCGCCCGAGGCGTACAACACGGCGGCGTTGCCCAGGAGTGTTTCCGGCTCCATGAGATAGTCGCTGACAGCGCAGAAAAAGACGAAGTCACGATCGTATTGGTCAACCGGTACGGTTAGTTCCACCCCGGTCATATCCTTGAATTCCTCGGCGAGGAAAGAGAGCGTATCCAGCAGAGCTTCCTTGGGAATTTTGGAGGTATTGTGAGTCTCACCCTGAAGCTGTTCCCGCACGCTCACGTGCAGGGCTTTGGGCACAATCCCGATCAAACTTAACACATATCGGCCGAGACGGGTAATCAAGCCGTGGTCAACACCCATAGGGCAGGCGCGGGTACAGCGCCTGCAGGCCGTACACCGGTAAAAAATTTCGAGCATCTCATCGATAATATCCTCGGTAAGCTCGAATCCGCCCGTAAAACGGGCTTTGATGGCGCCACCGATAGTGAAATACCGCTTATATATGTCCAGCAGTATATTTGTGCGATAACACGGGATATCACGGGGGTCACCGGTGGCCATGAACACCGGGCAGGTTACCGCGCAACGATTACACTTGGCGTTGGAAGTACAGTAGGAATCAAGCAGAGACCGGTAATCGGAATATTCCAGCACTGCCGCGAATGCACACAGGAACTGATCCACCCGGTTGCTGCTGGGCTGTTCCTCGATATAATAAGGATAAGTTTTTTTTTCTGGGGGAGCGTTAAGAGCTTTATTTCCAGAAACGTTTTTTAAATCCATTTTTATTCTCCATATGTAATTTTCTAACAATAATCATGACGCAAAGGTCGTGCCGATTATATAGGTGTGCAACAGTAGTTTTTGAATAATTTTTAAAAGGTTGATCTTATTGCTTTGCTGAGAAATGGATTACGTCTTCCTTACTGTTTAGTTTACAATCTCTTAGATTTAATTTTAAGAATCGAGTGGACAGTTTACAAAAGGATTAAAACAGTCTTATATAGTGTTGCACGAAATGGTGTGCGATACTTAAAAAGTGTTGCAAATGTTACAACAAAACGTTGCACCGCAACGCTAAATGCAACATCAGGTCAAATACTCTACCCGGTCCTTTGCAATAAATTATTCGGGATTTGCGACCCCGACATGTTTTTGAACTTTTGCTGCACCCGTATATGCTTCAAGCTCTTAAACGGCCGACAACCGTGGTGTTGAAAGGAGCCCTAAGGTCACCCTGAAAATGCCAGATATTCATAATCGGGATTTTGGCATAACAATTGCGTAAGGATAATATGGAAAGATAGTTATGCGTTACGGAATACCTTTATTGGGCAATCGGATCGCGCCGCGCTGTACGATTGCGGAGGCAATTCTCCTGATAACCATCCGGAGAAACAAAGTGAGCTCGCAGAATGTCCTGCCGGTGGAGTCACATAACTGGGAGGAGATTTTAAGGATGTTCGTTACGGCTCAGGTCGACACCCTGGTTTGCGGGGGAATATCGAGGTCGGCCAAAGAGGCGGTGTTGGCCAACCGGGTGGCCGTCATCGATAATGTGGCCGGAACAGTTGAAGAACTCGTTCTGGCTCTTCAGAAAGGAACTTTACGCGTTGGTTACGGTCTGCAGGATCTTGGAGGTAGCGTCTCGGCGGAGGTTGAAAAAAAGGATACTTCGGATGATAACGGTCTTCTTTCGCACGGGCGCGACACTAAAGAGGGGAGGATGAAAAATAAAGCCGGGGTACCTTCCGGCTTCGATTGTCTGGCTTGCCGTGACCGGGTTTGTTTGCGAGGTGAAGCCTGTGAATTCAAAACCCCCCGGCGGCGAACACCTGAAAACGGAACCGAGCACCAGATGATGGAGTCGGCCATGGATATCAGTTGTGAACGCGACCGCACCCTGTGCCGATTGTCCGAGCTAATCTATTTCTGCCTGGGTATGAAGTACAAGAGAATCGGGGTGGCATTCTGTATTGACCTGCTGGAGCCTACCGAAATCCTGGTGGCTGTCCTCCGGCGCTTTTTCGAGGTTTACCCGGTTTGTTGTAAAATCGGCGGTATCCGGGTCAACGACCCGTTTATGAATGAACAGACAAATATTAAAACCGGAATTCCTTCGGAAATATTATGCAATCCGGTCGGCCAGGCCGCGGTCATGAATAAAATCGGGGTTGACCTTAACGTGATAGTGGGTTTGTGTATGGGCGCCGACTGCGTATTCACCCGGCACAGCCAGGCTCCGGTGACGACTCTTTTTGTCAAAGACCGGTCGCTGGCTAATAACCCGATCGGAGCGCTGTATTCCGAATACTACCTTAAGGAAGCTTATACGGCTTCGGTGGGATGGGTATAAAGATAAAAAAGTTCCGGTCGGACCGTCGGTCAGGGCCGGGATTGTTATTTTAGAAAGAGAGGTAATCAACATGACCATGATAAGCTTGAACGCGGTGGGTTTTTGCGCTCACTACTCGAAGCCGGGTGACTGGGCGTTCGACTATGCTTTGAGACTATCACGGCAACATTCGATCAGTTTGAACGTGTTTCATTTTCTGTCTGACCCTTATGACCCGAGCGACGATACCTCGAAAAGGCTGAGCCGGGACCAGCGGGTCAAGCTGGCCGTTGAACGGGAAAAAGAACTGCGCCTGTATTATGACCAGCGGGCCGGTGATTATCTGGAAGTCGGTTTCCGCCTGTGCGAGGACAACGAATGGTCGGAGCTGCACCGCTGCCTTCTTATCCGGGAGTTCCAGGTTCTGGTGCTCGGTTATGCGACTCCCTCAGCGACTTTTTCCAACCGCCCAATCGAGGAATTTGCCGACGCTTTTGTCTGTCCGGTAGTGCTGGTCGGCCCCAAAAGCGCGGATCAGTTTCGTCTGAATTCACGGGCGGCTATGATTATTTCGGACCTGGGTATTCCCGAAGGAAAGTGGTCGCTTATCGAGCCCATTTCCGCCTGAGAATTTGTAAAGAGATAAGCGCCGGTTGAAACGGGAACCGACACTGTTTCTATAAGTGACGAAAATGTGGTTGGTCAGCGCGGCAGCACGGTCTTTTTTTTAAAGGGTTGTCCTTTATCTTTTTATTTCGCATATTGAAATAAAGGGACTCTGAGGTAGCAGATGCAAAAAGAAATCAGTAAAATAATTTTCGACAGTATCAAAGATGGGGTTTTTACGGTCGATAAAAACTGCGTCATCATGTCCTTCAACCCTTCGGCCGAAAGGATTACGGGTTTTACCGCCAGGGAAGCCATCGGTAAACACTGTTTCGATGTTTTTCGTACGGAAATATGTCACAAACAATGCGCTCTCAAAGATACCCTTAAAACCAAGGACCCGGTTGAGGATGCTCAGGTGACCATCATTACGCGTGACGGTCATGAGGTGGCGATTCAGGTAACCACCACCCTGCTTCGCAACGAAAAGGGGGAAATAATCGGGGCGGTGGAGTTCTTTCGGGACATGTCCGAGGTGGAGCATCTACGTAAAAGCCTGAACCAGAAAAACAACCTTAAGAGTATCGTGAGCGTGACGCCCAAGATGCAACAGTTGATATCGCTGTTACCCGATGTAGCCGAATCGGAATGCAACGTGCTTATCCAGGGGCCGAGCGGTTCGGGCAAGGAGCTGGTCGCGCAGGTGATACACAATCTCAGCCCCCGCCGCTACGGACCTTACATTAAAATTAACTGTGCCGCCCTGCCGGTCCAGCTCCTGGAGTCGGAACTTTTCGGTTATGAGAAGGGCGCTTTTACCGATGCCAAGCGAAACAAGCCCGGCCAGTTCGGGCTGGCCAACAACGGTACTCTCCTGCTGGACGAAATCAGCGAGATGGATGTTGCCCTCCAGGTCAAACTGCTGCGGGTGCTCAACAACGGTGAGTACCGGCCGCTGGGTTCCACCAAAACGCTGCATACCAACGCCCGGATTCTGGCCGCCACCAACGCCAACCTCCAGGAAGCCATCTCGTACAAGCGCTTTCGCGAGGACCTCTATTATCGAATCAATGTCGTAACGCTGGAAATTCCATCCTTGCGGGAACGCCCGGCCGATATTCCCCTGCTGGTCGACCATTTCCTGAAAATATTCAAAAAGAAAAGTCGGAAGCCGATTGAGTCCATCTCGCCCGAGTCCCTGGTGGTTTTGCGAAAATATCCTTTTACGGGCAATGTCCGCGAACTCGAAAACGCCATCGAGCATGCTTTCGTCATGTGCCACGGGACGGTCATCCAGGTCGAACATTTACCGCCGCACATTACCTCTTATGCCATAGGTACCAACGGCATTTCGGTCGAAAAGAAAAATGAAAAAGAAATCATCCTCGATGCCCTGCGGCGGCACAACGGCAACCGAACCCGGGCCGCGGCCGAACTCGGGGTGCATCGAGCCACCCTCTGGCGTAAAATCAAATCCTACCGTCTTTCCATTTGACTCAATTGATTGATTGTTTTATCAGATGACCGCCAGGAAAATCTTTGTCGGTGTCCGGTGTCAGGATGTTGTTTTTGAAGGCGGGTTGATATAGACGACCTCGATTAGGGGACAGGCGGTTTCTTTCGAACCTATGTGAGTCTTTTTGTGCAGGGCGGCAATAGCGCGGTCAACGTTGCGGAACAGGTGGTCCTCGCCGATTTTTTCGTAGAGATGGGTGCGCCGCAGAACATCCAGCACGGCATCATTGAGGCCGCTGATAGAGACATCGTACCCGGCTTCCCGCAGCCGCCCCACCAGCTGTGACAGCATATCCTCGCCGGATGCGTCGAGTTCGTTGATACCGTTCCCAACCATGATGATATGTTTGAGCTCCGGCATGGCGGCGACCCGCTCCAGTATTTGCTCCTCGAGATAATTGACGTTGGCGAAAAAGAGCGAACCGTTATAGCGGATGACGGCTATATGGCGGCACTGTTTCAGACCAAACCGGGCCTGATTGCGGTAGGAACCGTCGGGATGCTTCGACAGCAGGGCGATATTGGGTTTCATCCCTCGGAAGAGGTGCAATATTATCGCCAGCCCGACCCCGATCATGATACCCCGGTCGAGATGGGGAGCGAAAGCCAGGGTGAAAATGAAAGTGACGATACCGATAATGCCGTCGTATTTCTGTGCTTTCCAGGCATGGATGAAGCCCCTTACGTTGACCAGCCCGATTACGGCCATCATGATGATAGCGGCCAGGACGGCCTGGGGGAGGTGATAAAGCAGCGGCGTGAAAAACAAGAGGGTGATTACCACCACGCAGCTGCTGAAGACGTTGGAAAGACCGCTGACCGCCCCGGCCTGGATATTGACGGCCGAGCGGGAGAACGAACCGGAAACGGCATAGCTGTGACTGAAGGAACCGACGATGTTGGCCAGGCCCTGGCCGATCAGTTCCTGATTGGGGTCCAGGCGCTGGCCGGTTTTGGCCACCATGGCTTTGGCGATGGAAATAGCTTCCATGAAACCCAGGAGCGAAATGATGATGGCCATGGGCAGCAGGTTCAGAGCCACGCTCAGGCTGAAAGTGGGAATATTGAACGACGGCAGCCCTTTGGGAATCGTTCCTACCACGTCCCCGCCACCGGTCAGCCTGACGGCGTTTTCATCGATGCGGGTATTGCTCACTTTCAAACGCCAGTTGCGCCCGTCATCTTCCCGACCGGTCGGGACGTTGCCGATGGTGTAAAAGTGTAATGTACCGTCGTCGGTATCTTCCACTCCCCGATAGAGAATGGTTCGCATTTTCTCACGGATCTCATGGGCTGTCTCTTTCAGTTCCCCGACTTCCAGGTTAATCAGGGAGATACGATGATTGATATCCATGTACTGCACGGATTTTTCCCCGTGAAACTCACCGGCTTTCTGAGCCTCCTCCGTCAGAGCGATACGCTCCTCGGATTTCCGTTCAATATCGGCAAGGGTCCGGTTGAATTGCTGGATAGTGGCTCTGGTGTTCGGGTCGTCGATTTCAGACAACCGGGCTCGGTGATTGTGCTCGTATCCGAAGGCCCAGGATATCAGAGTGGATATGATAACCGCCGCGAGGACGTTGGGAATGCGGGGGTTGAGCCGTTTCAGTCCGATCATGATGCCGAAAGCCAACAGGGCGATGGCCAGAGTGGGCCAGTGAGTAAAGGATAAAGCGCCCCTGACGACGTTGTAGATGGTTTCATAATGGTGTTCGGCCGAGTCGACATGAACGCCGAACAGCTTGGAAAGCTGCGAAGAGGCGATTATCAGGGCGGCGGCATTGGTAAAACCGTTGACGACCGGATGCGACAGAAAATTTACTACCAGGCCGAGACGCAAAACGCCCAGAGAAAACTGAAAAAGGCCAATCAGCAGAGCCAGCAGGACGGCATAGGCGATAAAAGCTTCACCGCCGGCGGTGGCCAGGGGTTCCAGGGTGGTGGCGGTCATCAGCGACACCACCGCTACCGGGCCGGTGGCCAGCTGCCGGCTGGAGCCGAAAAGGGAGGCAATCAACGGCGGCAGAAACGAGGCATACAGGCCGTAATAGGCCGGTAACCCGGCCAGCTGGGCGTAAGCCATTGACTGCGGCACCAGCACCAGCGCGACCGTCAGACCGGAGACCAGGTCTAACCGAAAACTGCTCAGCCGATAATTCTCAAACCACCCCAAAAAAGGGAAAATACGCGTCATGATGGGAACGGTACGTTTGTTGTTGTTGGTCGTTGACCGGTTAAGCATAAAATCAAGGCCGAAACATCCGGGATCAGCTCTTTTACTTTAACATAGTAAAATTGCCCCGTATATTATATATCCTGTCACTGGCTGCTTGTTATTTTTTCATACACCGATTTGGAAATTAAGATTTAGCAACGGATTTTGCAAGTTATATTTGTATTTTTGTACGAAAGCGCCGTTTAGACCGTTTTAAAGAATGCCGTTGAATAACTTATAATTTTCCGTTGGGAACTTTCCGTCTCGATTCGGTCTTATTCGGGGTACGCCCGTCAGTTTTAACTTGCAGACAGCAAGATTGTAACTTAATATTATAATTCGGAGTTGTTTTGCTTTTTGTCTGTTGTTATATATATAATATGAGTTAATTCAATAATTAAAAGGGAATCAACATTGGCAATAATAGCTATTTTCAGCGGTTCATTTTGCGAAGGAGAGGTCATCGCCGCCCGGGTGGCCGAGGAACTGGGTTATGAATCCGTCGGGGATAAGATAATCGCGGAAGCAGCCCGCCGTTGCGATACTGACCCGGACAAGCTGCTTCGTTCTTTGAGCGGTCACAGCCCTCTTTTCGGCCGGCTGACACACGCCCGGGAAAAGAATATCGCGTCTCTAAGAGCGGTCTTAAGCGAGTTTTTGGTCGAAGACAAGCAGCTTATTTTTGGCCCCGCCGTGCACCTGATACCGCGCTATATCGCTCACGTTCTCAAGGTGTGTATTATCGCCAACCATGACTACCGCATACAACAGGCGATGCGAAGAAACAACGTCGCCGAAAAAGAGGCGCAGAAAATTATTCATCGGGACGACGACGAGAACGCGCAGCTGACCGGTTATCTGTTGAGCAAGAATCCCTACGATGAATCACTTTACGACATTGTTATTCCCATGCAGGACAGTTCGGTTGATGAGGCGGTCGCGACCGTGAAAAAACACGGTTCGAGCGAACAGGTGAAAATAACCGAGCGCACCCGCCGGGTTGCCCGGGATTTTGTTTTGTCGGCCGCGGTCAATCTGGCCCTGGCCGCCGAGGGACACGATATCGAGGTCTTTTCAGAGGAAGGCCGGATTACCCTGACCATCAACAAGGATGTTATGCGCATGAAACAGTACCGGGAGGAATTGAGCAAAATAGCCTTCGGGGTCGAGGGAGTGCTGGAGGTGCAAACGCGCATCGGCCAGAAATTCCAGACCGTTTCCATGAACCCCTGGTCGAATATCGAGGTCCCGCCGAAGATACTCCTGGTTGACGACGAAAAAGAGTTCGTTCACACCCTTTCCGAACGGCTGCAGACGCGCAATATCGAATCCTCGGTGGTGTACGACGGCGAGCAGGCAATAGATTTCGTTAAAAAGGACGAACCCAACGTCATCGTGCTGGATTTGATGATGCCCGGCATCGACGGCCTGGAGGTACTGCGCCGCGTTAAGCGGGACCACCCGAAAGTCGAGGTTATCATTTTAACCGGCCACGGTTCCGAGAAGGAGGAACGGATTGCCGAGGAACTGGGCGCTTTCGCATATTTACACAAACCGGTCGATATCGATGTCCTGGCCCGGGTCATGAACGAAGCTTATCAGAAAATAAATCTCGACCGGGACGATACCGTGGAGAAATGATTCTCCGGTGGTATAACCGTCAAAACCAAAAAATAATAAAATAAAAATCGGGTAGGATATGGCCGAGCACGAAGAAAAAATAAAGTTCAACATCGAGAACGAAATATTGCCGACACCGTTGGTGATGCCGCGTTACCGCAAGTTAAAGCGCCTGTCGATAATAATAACCTCGCTGGTGGCTCTGATTCCGCTTTTTATCGTAACCCTTCTGAATTATTACCAGGACCAGGAAGCCTATCATGCCGAGACCCGTTACACCATATCGCGGCTTCTGTCCAACACCCAGAAAACCCTGGAATACGCCATCAAGGAGAGACGCTCGGCGCTTTCCCTGATTATCCATGAACGCACGTACGAGGAGCTGAACAGCCAGGAGAGCTTGAAAACGGCCCTCAGCAATTTGAAGGAGTCGTTCGGGGGTTTTGTCGATATCGGCCTCATCGAGTCGAGCGGTCTCCAGACTCACTATCTCGGGCCGTATGATTTGAGAGGCAAAAATTATCAGGAGCAGGACTGGTTCAAGGAGATTCTGGTGCGCAACGTTTTTGTCAGCGACGTCTTCATGGGTCACCGCAATATTCCGCATTTCGTTATCGCCTTCAAGCACGAGAAACCCAACGGGGATTTTTACGTTATCCGCACCACCATCGATATGGACCTGCTCTACCGCCTGATTTACGACCTGGACCTGGATAAAAATACCGATGCTTTCATCATCAACCGGGAAGGTCTCCTTCAGACACCGTCGCTTTTTTACGGCAATATCCTCGACAAGGTAAAAATTTCCGTTCCGGAACATTTCCGCCAGCGTGAAGTCATCGATGAGTATCACGAGGACGGCATGTGGCTTACAACCGGGTATGTCTATATCGAGGAATCCCCTTTCATTCTGGTGGTCATAAAGCAGCGGGAGAACCCGTTTTTCCACTGGTTTTACCGGCGCACCGGCCTGATCTGGTTTCTGCTTTTAAGCGCCGGCCTGATTCTGGCGGTGGTGATTTACGGCTCCACCCATACCGTCAAGCGCCTGCGCGAACTGGACAAGCGGCGGGTAAAAATCTTTCACAATATGGAATACACTAACAAGATGGCGACCATCGGCCGGATGGCGGCCGGGGTGGCTCACGAGATAAACAATCCGCTGGCGATCATTAACGAAAAAGCCGGTTTACTCAAAGACCTGGTGCTGCACACCGAAAACTGTCCCAACCAGGACAAGTTTCTCAAGCTGGCCGATTCCATAACCGGCTCGGTGGAACGCTGCAGCAAGGTCACCCATCGGCTGCTGGGTTTCGCTAAGCGGATGGAGGACAATATCGAGATGGTTGACCTCAAGAGTCTGCTCGAGGAAGTGGTCGGTTTTCAGAACACGGAAATCGCCCATCGCAACCTGAAAGTAAATTTTGCCTTTGATGGGAACCTGCCCACCATCGAAAGCGACCGGGGTCAGTTGCAGCAGGTATTTTTAAACATCATAAACAACGCTTTCGCGGCTGTCGATGACGGCGGTCAAATCGATATCAGCACCGCCCCCTGCGCCGATCGCGAGGTAGCCGTTACCATCACCGATAACGGCAGCGGTATCCCCGAGGAAAATCTGCAGAATATTTTTGAACCTTTCTATTCGACCAAGGGTCAGTTCGGAACCGGGCTGGGTTTGTCGATAACCCGGGACATTATCGATAAACTGGGCGGTAAAATCGAAGTCGAGAGTCAAATCGGGAAAGGTACCAGTTTTATCGTAAAATTACCCTGTCACAGTAAAAGGGTAGCTTTCCAGGAGAAAATATGAGTGAGTTGAAAGTATTATTAGTCGATGACGAGGAGGAACTGGTCAGTACGCTGGTGGAACGCCTCGAATACCGCCAGATAAAGGCGGTCTTCCTCCTCACCGGCGCCGCGGCGATTCAGCGCATGCGGGAAGAAACCTTCGATGTGGTCGTGCTTGATTTGAAACTACCCGGCATCAGCGGAATAGAAACCATGCGGGTCATCAAGAAGGAACATCCCGAGGTGCCTATCATACTCATCACCGGTCACGGTTCGCTGGCGAACGAGGAAGATATGCCCAAGGGGGCGTTCGATTACCTGCCCAAGCCCATCGACCTGGAAATCCTGGTGCAGAAAATAAGAGAGGCGGTAGCGGTTAAATGACAGCCGACCGGAGCGACGAACGCGAACGGATACTGAGAGAGAGTTCTCTGGCTTTTTTCGGAGCTATCACCGCCTCGGTGTCGCACGAGCTGAACAACGTCATCTCCATTATCGACCAGACCGCCGGGCTTCTCGGCGACCTGCTGGCCGGGGCGCGCTACGGCCGGCCCCTGACCGAGGAACAGCTGGAGCGCCTCGCCGAGAAAGTTAAAAACCAGACCGGGCGCGGCGTGCAATTCATCAAGCGCCTGAACACCTTCGCCCACAGTGCCGACGAACCCGTTCGGGAGTTCGAGCTCAACCAGCTGGTCGAAAACCTGACCGCCCTGTCCGACCGCCTGGCCGGGCTCAAAGGCGTCACCCTGCGGGTACAATTCACCAACCAGCCGTTGAAACTGGTCAACAACCCTTTTCTCCTGCAGCAGACGCTCTTTCTTATCATAAAAAATTTGCTGACCCGGTCCGAAAAAAACGACTCAATCACGGTCTCGGTATCCGAACAGGATAACGGGGGCAAAGTGCTGATAATTGCACCCGCTAAAGAATCGGCGGAACCGGACCGTCCGGAAAATCTGGAGCTGCTCGTCGAGAGTCTGGAAGGCTCGGTAAAGGTCGGCTCGGAGGCGGAAAATATTTGTTACGAATTACTGATCCCAGGGATTAAATATCGATAATCCCGGTGTAAATTTTGATACTTCAGGGAGATTCTGATGGCCAAAGCCATAGTATTACTGGTAGACGACGAGAAGGAATTTCGGGAGGTTCTTTCTCAACGCATGGAGATTTGGGGCTTCCAGGTCGATACGGCCGCGGACGGCAAGGAAGCCCTCGTGAAAGCGGCCAAGAAAACTTACGACGCGAT
>JAFGNW010000118.1 GCA_016926795.1 Candidatus Zixiibacteriota bacterium | reverse complement strand
TCGCCCTTTTTTCGTTCGAGGGCGTTGGTAAAAATAGTCCCCGCCATCGTCAGAAGGGTAATAGTGTCCTCGGACCAGTACCTTATTTCATTGACGGAGTCAAAACCGAGAAAGCCGATCAGCTCTTTGCCCATGTACATGGGTACTGCAAGAAGGGATTGGATATCCTGAGCCTGGAGAATTTCTTTTTCACTGTCGGCTGTCCAGGGCAGGTCGTTTATGCAACCGATAAGGATATTTTCCTTATTCTTGAGCTTGTTCATCCACCAGGGGATAAGTTCGGAATCAATATCCCGACAGTTGTCAATCTGGGGCGATACGCCTTCGCGGCACCATTCATGGGTATTTTCCAGATGTCTTAAGTCGTCTTTGAAAAGAAAAACATAACTGCGGTCGGCTTCGGCAAATTGTCCGATTACCCCCAAGGCTTTGTTGATTTCAAAGTCAATATCGGCCATATCTATTTTTATAAAATCCGAAGAAATCAAAGTTATTAACCTTTCGAATTTTATACGGTATTCAAGTTCCTCGACCTTTTTAATATCCGTGATGTCTTCAATAAAACCTTCGACCATTTGCGGTTTGTCGGTGTCGTCGCATATATTTTTGATGTGCTCGTTTACCCACCGTACCTTACCGTCTCGACGGACGATACGATAGGTCCTCCGGGTGGAATATTTAGCTTTGGATATCAGCAGATTGTTATCCTCTTCGATAGCCGGCAAATCTGTTCTCAATATAATCTCCGACCAGCCGGGTTGGTTGGTGATGAAACTCTCCGGCTCGTAGCCGGTAATTTCTTTGACCGACCCGTAAATGGAATTGATATTGAAAAACAGGTCGCCGGTGAAAGCAATACCGTGATAATTTTCTATAAAAGTGCGATACTTTTCTTCGCTCTCCTGCAGGGCTATCTCGGCCAGTTTGCGGCGGGTTATATCTCTGAAGAAATTAAGCGTTGCGGGTTTATTGTCCCAATTTATGAAAACCGAGATACATTCGCACCACCGTATCTCGTCAAGTTTATTTATAAAACGAAACTGAACCGGGAGCGGACTCTTGTGGTTTTGAAGCACCTCACTGGTAATCCGGTTTATCCTTTCGCGGTCTTCGGAGTAAATTATATCGACCAGTGGTTGGCCGGATAATTCCTTCTCCGAATAGCCCGATATCTCGCATCCTTTGGGGTTGACGAAAATCAGATAACCGTCCTGCAGCACGGCTATGCCCTCACCGCAGTTATCGATGACATCCCGGTAACGTTTCTCACTTCTTTTCAGGTTGTCTTCCGCTTTAACGATTTCGGTGACATCCTTGATTATTATCAGGACGTTGTCAAAATCATCACTGCTCGTATGATGGAAAGGCACCGTGTTTATATCCACCCAAATATGCATTTTACGGGCAACGTTATATACCTTCAGGACTGAGTTAATGTTTTCGTCTTTGGTCAATAAGGTCACGATCGAGACAATGCCGGGAGGTGAATTTTTGTGATTTTTAGGACCGTTTTTATACAGATTGAATCCATCCAGCTGTTCCTGCATAAGCTCGGATGACAAACCCAGTATTTCTTCCGATGCCGGGTTGGCATGGAGCGTATTGTTTTTTAAATTATAAATAATAAGGCCGAGCGATAAATGCTCGGAAAGGAAGCTGCAGGGCACAATGTTATAATCGGGTTTTTTTTGGTCTCCATGTCGACTCGTTAACGAGTTGGATTTTGGATGTTTTTTCAGACGCAGTTTTTTTGAAGTTTTAACGGTAGTTGTGATGTCGAATTCTTTCAAAGTTTTGAATCTTATGCTGGTTGTTTAATCATTATATGATATAATATCGGTTCTTGCGGGTAGTTCTAAACGCTTAATTACCATAAAAATACACGGGATAAAGAGATCCTGAAAGGGTTAAGAACAACCTTTCTGAAAATCTTTCTTCGTCTTCTAGTGGGGATTTATCGATAACGCCGACTGTTTGAAAGAAGATGAACCGGATATTTCGGATCTCACTCGTTTGATTGATTATCTCTATCTGAGCCTTGCACCTCTGGCGGATAGCCCGAAGATATAGTACCGCAATCGTTTTTAAGCCCATCGTCAATAAGGGTGGCTTTTTTATAGCATTCAATATTCAGTGTGTAGTTTGGTAAGGCTTGAAGTCGAGCAGAACGCGATTTTGTATCTTGTTACGGGAAGGGTAGATATAAAAAATTCCTCTGGTTGTACGATATTCGCAACTTTTTGATAAATAATAACATCCGTGAATATTACGAAACTTGAGCACGATAATTTCCGGAATATTTCAGGACAAAAAAGACCATAATATTAATTCGGCAGCAGATAAAAAGTTTAATTTTAAGCCGTATTCTCTTGACGGGAAGTTACAATTAGCTTAAATTTAATGTAACTTAGTACACAGTTAATTTCCCTCCAATGAGCATACCCGTCCTGTCGGATTGGATTTAATTTGTTAATAACCGGGCATCTGTGATTATGCGTCAAAATTAAATCGGCCCAATAAGTATATATAAGGGTTCAACTGGCAACCGGCATTGGGTTTTTAGTACATATAATTACTTTTCGTCTAGTGGATTTACAAATTATAAATAACTATTTTGATGGGAAAGGGGTGATAGCTATCTCATTTAATCAGGTACAATCAATGAACAGGTAATATCTCAAAGAAAGATAGTTTTAAATTATGAGGGGAGAACGAATGCGAATTTTCAAATTTTTATTGTTATTAGGGGTAGTTGTTATTCTGGCTGGGGTAGTTAAGGCCAATGTTGTCGAAGTCAGCCAGCCGGGATACGCGACCACCAACAGCGCTTACGACCGCAACCCGTCGATTATGTATGATGGCGGTGACTACTGGTTGTTCTATACCAAGGGAGACGATGTCTCCACCGGCGGCGTGCGCGGGACCGGGTATGACCCCGATGGCGATGATTATGTTGTTTATTATAAAAAAGCTGCGACCATCGAGGGGTTGTCCGCCGCCGGTGAAATCAAACTGGTGCTGTCCGAAACAGCCCGCCCGACAGGTTTTGACCAACGGGTGGTTTCCGCGGTCAAATTCGGTGAGAATATTTATGCTTTCGTGTCGAGCGGCTTTTCCGCCAGCGCCACTGATAAAAGTCTTTATTATTATGTGTATAACGGCAGCAGCTGGAGCGGGCCGACCGAGTTAATCGGGAGTTCCATCAGCCAGGGGGGACATGTCAATGTCGCCACCGACGGCAGCCGAATTTATATCGTCTGGGAATGTACCGACGGTTCCTCGGACTGTTACACCTGGGACAGTGCCACCCTGAGTTCCAAAATCGATATAAGCAGCGGCAATATGCCGAAAATCACCGTGATGCCGGATAAAATCGGTGCCCTTTTCGTGGTCAACATCGAGGACGGTACCGGTGATATCGAGGTGTTCAGCGCTTTCTCGGGGCCGAGCCCCACTTTCAGCGCCCATTCCACCGCTATTCCGGGCGGGGGTTTTTACGACCCCTGTATCTTCAACGATGGCACCAACCTCTATGTCGTGTCAGCTCCCTGGGTGGCCGCCGACCGTCAGTATCTGGTCCAGACCAAATCGGAATACGCCACCGCCAACTGGTCCG
>JAFGNW010000117.1 GCA_016926795.1 Candidatus Zixiibacteriota bacterium | reverse complement strand
GGTATTGAGCGAAGCGCTGCCGAAATCGAGAGTAAATTCTCTTTCCCCCTGCCAGAAAACAATATGCCCGTCGTTCAGACCCGTGCCGTTGTTCAGGTCGACAATTCTGGAGTCGGCCATCAGCAGGGGATTGACATCATCGCCGGTTTTAAACCTCGTAAACTCGCCCAGAAGACCCAGGTCGGCGGCGGTCGTGCCGGTGGTTTCCACAATCTCGAAGTGGGTTTCGGGATTGAGGTCGTCGCCGGTCAGCGAGGCTCCTATATAACCGTCAATTCCCAGTTGCGAGGCGGTCTGTTCCGCGCTCGACAGGTCGGAAACCGTCAATCCCAGAGGGACGGCATTGGTATCGTCGATGACCAGCCCGGTATTGGCGGCGTTTATGCCCATCGTAACATTGTTGACGCCGGCTGCCGCCAGTTGCGTATTGAACGCGGTAATTATATCCCCGATCGTTTGGGCGCCCGACAGGTCTATTTCGACGTTCGTACTGCCGCCGTCGGACACCATAATTTTTCCCGGCACGGTATCCACCCCGTTGCCGTCGTTGAGACGGTCGATATTGGTATCGGCGGTGATTAAACCGTTCGGCGTTCCTTCCAGGACGATATTGTTACCTTCCTGGCCGAGCTGCGCGGTCAGGTTGGTGATAGGCGGAACCGCCGCGGCCAGATCACTGTTGATGCGGGCCAGTAACTCGTTTACGGTGGTCACCGGCGGTCCGGCAGTCAGGTCGACCGTCACCGAGATGTTGAGATTTTTGTCGGTGACCGTGAAAGAGCCGGCAGTCAAATCCACCCCTTCACCCCCGTTGAGGTCACTCAGGAGGGTGTCGCCGGTGAGCCTGACGTTCAGGTCGGCGTCGGCTCCGGGTACCGTGAGCTGTTTGAATAAAGTATCGGCTCCGTTCAGGTTTATAGCCATTCGCAGTGACGATTCAATCTCGAATTCCATACTCCCCGAATCGCCGTTGTAAACCACCCCGTTGGTCGTGACCGTCAGAGGCTTGGTCTGTGTCCGAAAACCGGAGAAAATATAGCGGTCCTCAAGCTGGCTGTTACCCATTTGAATCATCTGTTCGAAAATGGAGCGGACCTCGCTGGCCGAAGCCTTCCGGGCACTGTCATCATAGGTGTCGTTTGACATCGCCACGGCGATCTCTTTTACCGATGAAACGAAATTACCCATATCACTCAGGACACTGTCGTAGGTCGAGGTCCAGTTGAGAGCCTGGCTGACGTTACTGCGGTATTGCGCTATCTTGGAAAGCTCGGTACGATAACTCAAGTCGCGCAGGGCGCCGGTCGGGTCGTCGGAAGGTTTGTTGATCCGTCGTCCTGACGACATATCAGTCTGCAACTGATAGAACCTTGTTATCGAACGTTGCATGTTGAAGATAACGCGGTTGGTTATCATACTGTCCGTTACACGCATGGCAAAATTCCTTTTCTACTCAGCCCGATTGTCTTTACCGCCCGGAGAGCGGTCACTTTTCTTCTTCTTGGGGGGCGTCTCCTTGTAATCGACGACATTGCTCTTGGCTTCGCCGGAGCCGCTTTTGATTTTCCCTTTGATCATGTTGACCACGCCCATAAGATCTTCCTTGATGTTCTTGGAAGCTTTGCGGTTCTCGGCCTGGATCTTGACGTAAATCTCCTCGCGGTGAACCACCACCTTCAAAGGCGCCTCAATCCCCAGCCTTACCTGCCGTCCCCTTATGCCCAGCACCGAAACCCTGATGTCGTCTCCGATGGTGATGGATTCCCCCAACTTCCTTGTTAATATCAGCAAATCACCCTCCTTGGTTTTTCAAAATATTAACCGGTGATTATTTGTTATCGGCCGACGATTCCCATCCCGGAAATAACGGTATCAAGCGCCTGATCCATGGCCGTAATTACCCTGGCGGCGGCATCGTAAGCATGCTGCGCTTTGACCATATTGGCCATCTCTTCATCCAGGGAAACACCCTGTACCGACTGCCGGCTGTTATCTATCTGGTTTAGCATTAATTCATAATTACTCGTAAAAGACGTCGCCTCGAGCACCCCCACCCCCAGCGAGCCGACCAGGCTGTTATAATATTCGTTGAGCGACTTCGTACCGGAGGACATGACCTTGGAGTTTCGAAGGTCGGAGATGGCCAGGGCTATGAGGTTGTCGCCGTCCAGACCGGCCGACGACACGATCTTATTAATATTGTCTTCTATAATACTGTTCAGCCTGATTGTCGAAGCGTCCGTATAATTCGGGTCGAAGAAGGCGATATTGGTGCTGCCGTCCTCGCCGTAACCGCTCTGGTGGATGAGGTTGACCTCCGTCACCAGCGAACGCGCCAGTTCGTTCAAACGGGCCTGGTATTCCGGGATAATTTCGTCGCGCATCTCGAGCAGGCCGCTTAACTCACCGTTCAGGTTGCGCAGTTCCACTTTGGTTCCTTCCCATACCAGCGTACTCATCGGCTGGCCGTCCTTATTTTCGGTGATAGTCCCGATATCGAACTGGTCCGAGCCATCGACCAGAATCATCGAGCCGATGTAGACCCGGGTGGCGCCGTTGGTCAGCTCCACCGTATTGACATCGATAATGTCGGCCAGCTGGTCGGTCAGTAAATCCCGGGCGTCGCGCAGGTCATTGGCCCGGTTATCGCCCAGTTCGACCGTCTTTATCTGCTTGTTGAGGTTGGCTATTTCCCGGGTCAGGGAATTTATTTCGTAAGTGAGATTGTTCATATCGCGGTCGATCGATTCCCGCAGGTTGGAGAGGTTCCAGGCCAGCTGATGAAAACCGTTGACCAGCTGGTCGGCCTTGGCCAGGATAATCTCCCGGTTATTGCTGGAATCGGCGTTGGTGGAAAGTTGCGACCAGGAGTCCCAGAAATCGTCCAGCAGGTCGTTCAGGGCGTTGTCGTTCGGTTCATTAAAGAGCGACTCGACCTGGGAGAGAATTTTTTCCTTGTAAGACCACTGACCATAATATTTCTGGGTTTCACGATATTGTTCCCCCAGGAACAGGTCGCGGATTTGACGGACGTTGTCTACCTGGATACCGGAACCGATCTGCCCCACGGCACTCTGCTCGGGGTACGTGGCGGAGATGGAAACCCGCTGACGCGTATAACCGGGCGTATTCACGTTAGCGATGTTGTGCCCGATTGTCTGAAGGTTGTATTGATGCGATAATAACGCCCTTTTTCCTATTTCCAATCCCTGGAATAAGCCTGGCATCAGATTCTCCTATCTACCATTATGTTCGAACCCCTTTCGACGTTCCGACCGGTCCGGGCATAGGTGTTATCGGGGTTTTTGATTTTCGATAACATTTCCATGGTGTGAGCGATAAATTCCCGCGAGCGATTCAGCAGCAGGGCATTGGTGTTGCGGGTCGCGGTAATCTTATCGTTCAGGTTATAGATAATTTCCCGCAGCTGGCTCAAACGGTTCGCCTGGTCCTCATCGACCAGCTTTAAAAGGCGTGTGACCGTCAGGTCGCCCTCGATATCGCGCGAGGTCTTGATGGCGGCCACGAGATTTTCACGCTGTTTATTGAGCAGTTTGCTTTCGATGAGCTTCTCGCGCTGCCGCTGCACCACCTCGTTCAAACCGTCGAGGTCGTTCGCCACCAGCATCTCTTTTTGACGTTCGAGTAATTCAAGGAAAGATTCAAAGAGGGCAGCTTCCCTGCTGATTATGTCGATCAACTGATTTATCATATCCTATAGTCTTTTTAAAATCCTATCAATAATTATCGACTGTTTACCCGTCCGGCTTTAGGTTTTGGCGGTTTTAAAATCGATGCCGGACCGACTTAAAAGGTCGGTCACTTTCCTGACATATTCCCGGGTTTCCCTAAAGGGCGGAATTCCGCCGTATTTATCGACATTGCCCGGTCCGGCGTTGTATGCGGCCAGGGCGGTTTCGAGGTCCCCGTACCGGGCCAGCAAATCTTTCAAAAAGCGGCTGCCGGCGCGGATATTCTCGTGCGGGTCGAATACGTCCGCCACACCGTAGTCACCGGCGGTGGCATCCGCCAGCTGCATCAGGCCCTTGGCCCCCGCCGGGGACACCGCCCCGGGATTGCCGCCCGATTCCACTTTTATCACCGTGGCAATCAGGGCCGAATCAAGCTCGGTTTCACGGGCGGCGTCGTATATATATTTGCCGAATCGGGAAAGAATCTCATCCTCGTTGACCGGACGGCGGCCGCTGCTTAAAGGCAACATTTCCGGCTTAATTTTCACCGGTTTGAGCTGTTCATCCTTTTCCGGCAGGGGTAGACCGTCGCGCTCCAAATCCAGTTGGTTTGAATCTTTTGTATTATCGTTTTCAAGCGGTATGAATTCGGGGGTTTCTTCACTCCCGCTGAATTGCGCTTCCAATACCTTTTCAAGCGATTTGTAAAGGATATCGCCGATAGAACCGCCGGAGCTGGTGGTCACCGAACGAGCGACTTCCATATCAAACATCTGGGTGAAAGTTTCCTTGCCGCCCCCGTCGGTAAAGAGTGTGTTTTTGGCCAACGGGTCATCCGGAACGGTCTCGCGCATTGTCTTGAGCATGTAATACATGAAGAACGATTCGAACTCGCGGGTCGCTTTCCGCAAACGGGTTTTTTCCGTTTCCAGGTTTCCAGACGACTGACCCTTCAGGCGTTCCAGGTCCGTCGAGGGGAACACCAAGGCGCTTTTCGGCACACTGAGCATATTTTATAAAATCACCAGTTCCGCCTGCAAGGCTCCGGCTTGTTTCAACGCCTGAAAAATGGCGATAATGTCCCGCGGCGTGGCGCCGATTTTGTTCAGCGCGCTGGCCACGTCGGACAGATAAACCGAACCCTTCAGGTTGACCACATGGGCTTTCTCCTGATTGACGTTGATATATGATTCTTGTGTCACGATTGTCTCCCCCTGGCTGAACGGTTCCGGCTGGGAGATAATCGGCCGCGACTGGATATTCACCGTTATCGTACCGTGGGCGACCGCCACCGGTTCGATAGTGACGTGCTGTCCGGCCACGATGGTTCCGGTTTTCTCGTTTATCACCACCCGGGCGATATTGTCCGGTACAATCTGCAACTGACCGATATCCGAGAGAAACTGCATCCGCAGGTTGGGATGCATCAGCGAATCGGGCACGACGACTTTAATCGAGCCGCCGTCGACAGCGTACGCCGTCAAGCCGTACTTGATGTTGATTCTCTCAGCCACCCGGTGAGCGGTAGTGAAATCCGGGTTAACCAGCGACAGGAATATTTCCTTGTCGGAGTCGGGCGTCGGTGACAGCGGATGGGTCGTCCTTCCGCCGCCGGGGATGCGCCCTACCAGAGTGTAATTGTTAATGATGCGGTTGCCCTCGTCCACCTGGACGTTGAAGCCGCCGATAGAGACCGGCCCCTGGGCTACCGCCCGTACCACCCCGGTGGCGTCGGAAAGCGGTGTCAAAAGCAGGGTGCCGCCCTGCAGCGACGAGGCGTCGCCGATTGAAGACAGGGTGACGTCGAAATACGCTCCCTCGGTCTGCTGGCTGGACATGCGGGCCGTCACCATCACGGCCGCCACGTTCTTGACCTTGACCTTGTTGCGGTCGAGCTCGAGGCCCATTCGTTCCATCATGTTGACCAGCGACTGGGTGGTGAACTGGGTGCCGTTACCGTCGCCGGTACCGTCCAGTCCCACTACCAGCCCGTATCCGAACAGGTCCGTTTCCTGCTTGTTCTGGAAAACGGTAATATCTTTAATGCGTACCTTGGCGGCTTCCGCCGGAACGAAGAAAAAGGCAATCAGGGCGAGAATAATTATCATTCCCGCCGGCGTGCTCAAAACTCTGTGACAGGCTGAAATAAACATAGCCGCCTCCTAAAACAACCAGTTGAGCAGGCGGGCGACAATGCCCGGCCGCGAGGTTGTCTGGGAATTGCCCTTGCCCGTATAGTGAATCTCGGCGTCGGCAATCAGGTAGGATTCCACCGTGTTGTCGGTGGAAACATCTTTCTGACGCACCACCCCGCTTAAGGAAATGGTCTCCTTGTCGTTGGAAATACCGATAACGCGGGTCCCTTCGATAATCAGGTCGCCGTTGTCCTTGACGCCAACTACGGTACAGGACATTTTGGCTCGAATCTGACCGTTGCGCACCTCTTCCCCTTTGCCGTTATGGTTGTACTTGGTAGCGGCGTCAACACCGAAAAGGGGAATAAAATCGAGCGGGCCTACTCCCGGGCCGCCGGACATCGAGGCTTTCTGGTCCTTGGAAGCCTTGGACTCGACCTGGTTGGAGGCCCGGCTGTCCTCGTAGATGAGGACGGTCAGGATGTCACCCACCCGGTTGGCCTTCACATCCGTAAATAAAGATTGCCCCCGGCCGAAATCCTGACTCTTAAACTTCAGCGTAAACGGCAGGAGTAGCAAAATTAATAATACAATGGCAATTTTCCTTAAATTCATGTCTTTACCCTCAAATCCTATTTATGGGTCAACAACCACGGCGCCTTCATCCACGACTCTCGCCAGGACAATTTTGCCGGAGTTTTCGTTTTTAACTTTGACGTAATCACCCGCCCAGCCGTCCTGGAGAGCCTTGCCCGAGGTCCTGACCGAAAAAAGACCGTTGGCACAAATGATGGAAACCTCCCTCCCGACTTCAATGTCAGGAACCGGTTCAACGGCGCTCAAAGTTACAATACGCCCGGTTGAAAGATTTCTTTTGGACCTGTACCCGTTCACAGTAACCAGTGAATTGACCGGCTGCTCCGGCAGGGAGGTTATATCCATCATTTTCAAAGTCATCTTGTCTTCGGTAAGAATTTCATGACGCTTGATTTTTCCGGTGGTCACCAGCACTTCGGCGAATTTCCTGATTTCGAACCGGACCTGGCCCCTGTCAACCACCGCCCCGTCCCGCGAGACGGACACGTTAACCGTAAACAGACCCAGTGGAGCTTTTTGGGAAAGGGGTTCGAATTCGAGCTCGAACGGTTCTGTTATTTCATCACCGAGCTGCGAGGCCTGTACCTCGATGCGGGTGAACTCCGGGTCGAGGTTGAAGTCAGCGAACATTTTTTCCACGACCGCTTCCCTGCTGTCGAGGGCGGCAACCGGCGCCGACAACATCACGACCGGCCAGAGAACGAAAATCAGGCATCTCAAATTTTTCATTTTATTATCTCTTCAGGTTATTGGCGACTCCGGCCATATCATCAGCGGTTTGGATAGCTTTGGAATTCATCTCGTACGCCCGCTGAGCGACAATCATATTGACCATTTCATCGACCACCTTGACGTTGGACATCTCCAGATACCCCTGGTCAATTGTTCCCAGACCGTTCTGGCCGGGATAATCGGTCAGGGCGCTGCCGGAGGCGCTGGTGGGTACAAACAGGTTGCGGCCGATACCCGACAGACCCGCGGGATTGATAAAGCGGGCTAGTTCAATCTGGCCGACCTGGGTGGCCTCTTCCTGTCCGAACTGCATGACCTCAATCGTACCGTCAACACCAACCGATACCGACACGGTATCTTCGGGAAGCGTCACCTCCGGCTGGAGATAGAAACCGTCCGAGGTCACCAGCCGTCCGTCGGCGGAGAGTTTGAAAGTCCCGTCGCGGGTGTAGGCGGTGGTTCCATCGGGCTGCTGCACCTGGAAAAACCCGTCGCCGGATATAGCCAGGTCCAAGGGGTTGCTGGTCAGCTGCAGGTCCCCGGTCGAGTACTGGCGGGTGCTCGAAGCCGGACGCACTCCGTAACCTATTGAAAGCCCGGTGGGGATTTCCGTCCCGATTGCCGAGGCGGTGCCGGCCTTGCGGTAGTTCTGATAGAGAACATCCTGAAACTCTATCTTGCTTCGTTTGAAGCCGGTAGTGTTGACGTTGGCCAGGTTGTTGGCGATATTATCGACATTCATTTGCTGGGCCACCATACCGCTGGCCGCCGTGCGCATGGCTTTAATCATTTTTCAACTCCTATGTTTATTTTTCTCACTTTCAGTTTACCTGCCGCCGACCCGGTTGAAGAGATGTTCCAGCGAGTTGTCCTGCGACTGAACGGCCTTGGCATTGGCCTCATAAGCCCGATAGGATATTATCATATCCACCATCTCGCTGATGATATCCACGTTTGAGGTTTCCAGATAGCCCTGCTGAATGGTGGGCTGAACCGTCGGTACCAACTCGACCCCTTCCGGCACGGCGAATAACGACCGGCCGACTTTCTTAAGGTCTTCGAGGTTATCCACCGTCATGGGGGTAATGCGGCCTACCGTCAGGCCGTCCACTTCCACTTCGCCGGTTCTGCCGACCGAGACTTTGCCGTTCCCCACCTGTATCGGCCCGCCTTCACTGGTCAGGAGATAGCCGCCGGGATAACTGATATACCCGTCGCTGTTGACCATAAAAGTTCCGGACCGGGTAAGGAGGGTTGAACCGTCCTCAGCCTGAAGGGTAAAAAAGCCGTCCCCCTCAATCGCCAGATCGAGCGGATTGTCGGTCCGGTCAAAAACGCCCGGCCGATAATCGACATATTCTTCATCGGCTATCGGGGTTTGCCAGTCCGATTTTTTAGGGGCTACTTTCTGTTCCGCCCGAGACAACTCCCGGACAAAAACGTTATCCTTCTTGAAGCCCGAGGTCGAAGAATTTGAAATATTATTGGCAATGACTTCCTGCTTTTTTAAGCGGGGTATCATGCCCGAGGCCGATGTATAAATACCTTTTATCATATATACCTCCGATTTAGGTATAGCAGGGCTTGTGCCAAAACCTACCGGCGCACACCTATCCCCCTGTCAGACAGTATGATAAGAAGGATATTTGAATATTTTTTTAAGGTCTGGATGGGTTTAAAACGGAAGTTATTTCTTATTCGAAGAGAAATATTTTCAAATTTATAGGCTACTGATTTAGGCTCAAATACTTCGCCCTGGTCTTGTCAATCAGCTTGTCCATAGCTTCATGGAAACGGTCCTCAGCGCAATATTCGCCGTTGGATTTCTGATAGAGCGGGCAGTCGGTTTTATAGCCGAAACATTTCAATTCATCGGCCAGGTAACAGCTGAAAATATAAGCGCAGCGTACACTTTTTTTAAGTTCCTGTCTGGTAGCCATGTCCGAATAATCGGCAAAACGGTATAAAACATGAATGGTGAAGTGAAAGGAAGTTTTCGTCAATTGACGATACCGACGCCATTTAGGAATTAAAATGCATACCGCATCAAAATAAAGTTGCTAAACGGACAGCTATAACTTATATTGAACAGTGAGATAACTTGTATTTATACATAGACTTACATAACTACGAAGACTCTCATAAGGCAAAGTTATCGAATCTTTTACAAACCTTTAATTACAGCATATTATTTGCTTTTTAGGGTCCAAAATAAGGAAGATTACCATGAAAAATATCAGAATCGTTCTCATAATCCTGGCCCTTTTAGTCCTGGCTGCCGTTACCGGTAAAAGTCAAACGGGCGTTGACCCGGGGAATCCCGACACGCTTTATATCGACTCGGTGGTAGCTTATACTACCGGCATCGGTATTATCCCGGTCAGTTTCTATAATGATGAAAAACTGCAGAATATCGAGATTACCCTTATCCACAATTCTCCCGATGTTAAAATAGATTCCTTTTCCTTCTCCGGTGGCCGTCTGGATTATCTGGGTAATAAAAGTTATGCTGTTTATTCCGACAGCAGTGTTATTGTCATCTATGCTCTGGCTATCCAGGAGGACTATATATCGACAGGAAAAGGATTAGCGGGAAATCTTTACCTGTCTTTTAGCCCGACGATCACCGCCCAGCTGGTCACTTTTGATACGATTACTTACTATACGCCCCAGTTGATAGAACATGCCACTACCTTCAAAGATACGCTACCTTTTCCCGTTCTGCCTTTTGTCCCCCAGGTTATAAAAGGTTATGTGGACATTCAGGATACCCCGGCTACGCTCGACTCGGTCTGGGTGGAAAGTATCGTCACCAATCCGAAAAAACAGATAGCCGTCGATGTCAGTCTTTACAATGAGCGCAACACCAAAAACGTTTCGGTGGCCCTCGATTATGGAAACGATTCTTTATTGCATCTCGACAGTGTGGTTTTCACAGGCACCCGAGGGGATATCGCCAACCGAAACGTCCAGACCAATCGCAGCCAGCATATGCTCTGGGTCCTGCTGGATTTCGGTGAAGCCACGCCTCTTGCCACCGGAACCGGTCCGTTATTTACGCTGCATTTAACGGTGGATTCGCTTATCTCCGACACTACCCTGATAATTGACTCCACCACCTATTTTACCGAGGGTAACAATACATTTATCGTTTTGACCTCTCTCGACGGCAACGAAAAAATCAAACCCATTTTCAACCTGGGGGAAATCGACATCGACATCATCACCGCCGTGGAAGACATCACCGAGGATGGCCAGCTGCCCACCAGCTACACCCTGTCGCAGAACTATCCCAACCCGTTCAACCCGAGTACGGAAATCGAATTTTCGCTGCCGACCGCCGGCTGGGTCACTCTGGATGTTTTCAATATCCTGGGACAAAACGTCCGCCGTCTGGTTGACCAGAAATTATCGACCGGGGTGCACCGGGTTACTTTCGACGGCCGCACCGACCGCAACCAAACGCTGGCATCGGGCATTTATCTCTACCGGTTGACTAGCGGCAATTTCACCCAGAGTCGCAAAATGATACTATTGAAATAAAAGCTTCACAAAAAAAGCCCGCTTCTGGCGGGCTTTTTTATGACTCAATCAAAATTCATTTTCGCCGGTTAAAATAAAAGCTGTTGGTGGCGATTTCGTCCAGTTCCTTTTTCTCCGCCGTTTCCATTTCATCGTCGTATTTTTTCTTCTGTTTCTCTTTCAGCTTCTCGTAAATCTTACGCTCTTTGGCAGCCCTGACCAGGGCTTGTCTTTTTTCTTCACTCTTTCGCTGCAAACCGCGCAGCAATTCACCGCCGGCCAGAGTTTCTCTTTTCAGTTTCAGGAAATATCGGGTGTAGAACAGCATATCGACAACTGAGAATTTTCCGCCCTCCTGCACTTGGCGCTGCCGCCCCAGATTGTCCCGGCGCCGGCTGTCGATCTGGGTGAGCCGTTCTTTTTGCTCGTACACTTTACGCAGAGCTTCCGCGTGTTCGCGCTGTTTTTCCTTTTCCTTCTGGGACTTTACCTTCAACAGTGTCTCCAGACGATACTTGTACTTTTTCATCCTGACTCAACTCAACTTTCGACAATTTCCCTGAGGGCGGCGAGACTTGCGGTATGGTCAGCTCTCTCAAAAATACCCTGGCGGAAAAACTCATTAATAGAATCGATTTTCGAAATGGCCCGGTCAATTTTCGGATTGGAACCCTTGACATAAGCGCCGATATTGATTAAATCCTCCGATTCCCGGTAAATCGCCACCAGTTGCCTCACCGCGGCGGCCAGCCGTATCTCCTCCTCGGTACAGACTTCCGGCATCAAACGGCTAATGGAATCGAGGAAATCAACGGCCGGATACTGGTTCAGGGAAGCCAGCCGGCGCGACAGGCTGACGTGCCCGTCGAGGATGGAGCGCACGGCATCGGAGATCGGTTCATTCAAATCGTCGCCCTCAACCAGGACGGTGTAAAAACCGGTCATGGCTCCCTGGTCGGTGTTGCCGGCCCGCTCCAGCAGTCTGGGCAGGAGGGCGAAAACCGAGGGTGTGTAGCCTTTGGTTGCGGGAGGTTCGCCCACCGCCAGGCCGATTTCCCGCTGGGCCATGGCGATCCGCGTAACCGAATCCATCATGAGCATAACGTTCAAACCCTGTTCCCGGAAGTACTCCGCTATGGTGGAAGCCACCAGAGCGCCTTTGATACGGATGAGCGCCGGCTGGTCGGAACTGACCGCCACCACGACCGAACGCTTCAAACCTTCTTTGCCGATATCTCTTTCGATAAACTCTCTGACCTCGCGCCCCCGCTCGCCTACCAGGGCGATGACGTTGACATCCGCCGAGGAACCGCGGGCCATCATGCCCAGGAGAATGGATTTGCCCACGCCCGAACCGGCGAAAACACCCATTCGCTGGCCCTGACCGACCGTCGTCATAATATCGATGGCTTTGATGCCCGTCCGCAGTGCCTGCGTGATGCGCTGGCGTTTCAGAACCGGTATGGGTTTGCCGTTGACCGGCCGCGTAACGGTACTGGTAATCGGCCCCTTGTTGTCGATCGGCTGGCCCAGACCGCCCAGTACCCGTCCGATAAGCTCACGGCCGACCGGGATACGCAACTGTTCCGAGGTCGAGGTTACGATAGCACCCGGCGTTATACCCTCCATCGACCCCAGGGGCATCAATAAAATTTTGTTATCCCGAAAACCAACGACTTCCGCTCGAATTTTGACGCCGTCATCGCGGTTTTCAATCCGGCACAGTCGTCCGATTGAAACCGCCGGTCCGGCCGATTCGACCACCAGGCCGACCACCTGCGTGACTTTTCCGTAATGCTTGACCGTTTTGGCCAGGTCAATGCGCTCGGCGTACATGTCGTAGGTTATATAGCTCAATTCTCATCCTCACCCTTCTGTACGACTTCCGAAATAACTTCAAACTGCGACTCCAGCCGGGCATCGATATCGCCTCCCGGTGTTTCGATAAAACAACCACCGTAGCGGACGCGCGGGTCGGCTTCAAACGTAATCTCCTTGAGAGCCGTATTAGCCGACAGGAAACGGGCGATATTCTGCTCTACCACGGGCAGGTGATGGGGGTTGACTTTGACTTTCAATTGAGAACGGTCTATCAGTTCGTCGATAATGCGGGCAATCATCAGGGCGGTGGCTTCACGGTCGATTTCAACAGCGTCCATCGTTACCTTGCGACTGATTTTAACGACCAGTTCGAGGATCTTTTGTTTGGCCTCTTCCAGGAGCGCCGCCCGCTGGTTCACGGCTTCTTTTATAGCCTGCTCGAATTGCCCGAGAATCTGCCGCGCTTCGTTAAGGCCTTTATTATTGCCGGCTTCGAAGCCGACTTTATAACCTTCATCATAAGCTTCCCGTTTTCCCTGGTAGTATTCCGCCTCAATTTTATTTACTTCCTGAACCGGAATCAACTTGGCACCGTCGGGCGAGGTCATGACGGCCACCATGGGGAAAAGCGAGCGAAGTTTACCTTCGGCGTTAGCCTCGGCATGCAGGTCGTGCTGGCGTTCACCGATAAAAATGGCCGGGGCGTCAAGAGTCTTTTTAATAATTTTAGACAATTATTTCCTCTTTGCCGCCGCGGCCGGCGATGATAATCTGCCCCTCCTCTTCGAGGCGACGGACGGTTTCCACTATCCGGCTCTGGGCGGATTCGACATCGGACAAACGGGTCGGGCCCATGAACTCCATCTCTTCCTTGATAAGCACGGCCACCCGCTCCGACACGTTCTTGTAAATCTTTTTCTTGACCTCCTCGGTCGTGGCTTTGAGAGCCAGCGACAGGTCTTTGGTCTCGACTTCCTTGAGCAGCCGCTGGATGGAGCGGTCGTCAAGCAGGATGATATCGTCGAAGACAAACATCATATTTTTCACCTCCGCGGCCAGGTCGGCGTCCTCAGCCTCGAGCGACTGCAGGATATTTTTCTCCGCGGTTGATTCGACCAGGTTCAAAATCTCCGCAATGGCTTTGGCTCCGCCCGAGGTGGACAGGTCGCGCCCCGAGGAGGACTCGAAATGACCCTCCAGAGTAGCTTCTATCTCTTTGAGAATCTCCGGTGATATTTTCTCCATCGTTGCGATTCTCAGAGACACTTCCGCCTGTAATTCCGGGGAAAGCTCCGAGATAATCGAGGCCGCCTGCTGGGGCGACAGCTGGGTCAAAACCAGGGCAATTGTCTGCGGGTGTTCGTTCTGGAAGAAACTGCTGAGCTGTTTGGGGTCAATATCTTTCAACAGCGTGAAACCCTTAGCCTGAATGGTTGACTCCAGCCGGTTCAAAATTTCCCGGGCTTTCTTGGCGCCCACCGCTTTTTCCAGAATCACGGAGGCGTAATCGACACCGCCCTGAGATATGTACTGGCGGGCCATAAATATTTGATGGCATTCCTCGATTACTTTATCTTCTATTTCCGAAGGAACATCGCGCAGGTTGGCGATTTCGATAGTGATTCTTTCCAGGTCCTGTTCGTTCATGCCCTTGAGGACCAGACCGGATACTTCCGGCCCGAACGAGACGAGGGCCACGGCGGCTTTTTGCTGGGGTGTCATTGATTCGTAATTCATAAACTACTACTCAATCATCAGGGTTTTAATGACTCGGGCAATTTCATCCGGACGCTCCTTGGCCGTTTCCTGCATCTGGTCGACCAGCCGGGGCTTGCGTTTCTCCGCTTCAATCGGCCGGACCTCCTCTTCCTGAATGGCCTCGACCGGCTGCGGCATCGGCCTGGGCGGCGCCGGGGGCGGCATCAGGCGTTTCAAGGCGCCGAAAAGCTTGTTCGATTTCTTCTTCAGATATAAAATTAAAAACGCGAAGATCAGGATATAGCCTATTTTTTTGGCTATATCCATGTAAAATTCCCGCTGGTACATCGAGTCGAGCATGTCCCGGTCGTATTCCAGATTCTGCCGGTCGAACGAAAGGTTGACCATTTCAATCTGGTCGTTGCGCTGCTGGTCGAAGCCGACCGCGTTTTTGACAATCGAAGCCAGCCGGTCCAGTTCCTCCTGGGAGCGCGGCTGGTAAATTCTCTCGGTCTCCCCGGCGTCGTTGACCACCTCGTTAAAGATGCCGTCGACCATGACGGCAATCGACAGGCGGTCAATCGACCCGATTTCGTTAATCATATGTTCGATGGTTTTATTCAACTCGTAATTGGTGATAGTCGTCTCGGAATTGTTCTCCTCGCCGCTCTCATTGACATCCTCGCTTTTTTCGGTAGCGGAAGCGGTTGTCTTGGTGCGTTCCTCGCTGCGTACCGAGGGGGAGTTGGGGTCGTAGGTTTCTGAAGTCCGTTCGAGCTGCTGGAAATTCAAATCGGCCGTGACCCGGACGATGGATTTGCCCGTTCCCAGCACTCCGTTGAGCATCGACTGCGCCTTGTCCTCGAGGTAATTCTCCACCTCCTTGCGCACTTCAAGTTGGGAGCTCGACAAGCCCGCAGTAGCGTCCGGTTCCATGGCCGACGACAGTAAGTTACCGTCATAGTCAATGATCGAGATATTCTGCGGGCGCAAACCCTCCACCGAGGCCGCCACCAGGTGGGTGATGCCGTTAATCTGGTGCTTACTGAGACCGCCCTTACCCGACAGCTTGAGCAGCACCGAGGCGGTAGCTTCCTTCTGGTCGTCCCGGAACAGTCGCTCCTTGGGCATGACAATATGCACCCGGGCCGCCTGGACTTCGTTTAACTGCATGATAGTGCGGGTCAGTTCCCCTTCCAGCGCCCGGCGGAAATTCAGATTCTGCAGAAAGTCGGTCATCCCCAGACTGTTCTGGTCGAATATGGAATAACCCATGTTCGCCGCCCGCGGCAAACCCTCGGCCGCCAGGGATATCCTGACTTTATAAACATCATCCGAAGGCACCTCAATAGTCGTACCATTGTTTTTCAACTGGTAGGGTATTTTGTTGTCGTTCAGGTAGGCGGTGACCTCGCCAGCTTCGCTTTCCTCGAGATTGGAATAAAGCCGCGAATAATTGACACTGTTCAGCCAGCCCACCACGATAACAATACCGACGACGGTGCCGGCCAGAACCCCGAAAAGCATCATAACCTGACTGGGGGTCATTCTGCTTATGAAACCCGTGAAATTCTTTAAAAGAGTTTTTAAGTTCTCCATTGTAAATCCAATTTATTTTATGTTCAGCCTTCCTTGGCCAAGAATAAAATTATCAGAGACTTTATATATTCTATCCTCACATCGGCATTTTCATTATATCGTTATAAGCGCTGAGTAAACGGTTGCGGACCTCCAGAAGAAGGTCCATCGCCAGGCCCGCCTCCTCGGCTTTTATCATGACATCATGAAGTTCCACCGGTTCCCCCGCCAGGAGAGCGCTCTGCGATTGAGCGGCCTCACTCTGCGCGTCGTTAACCGAATTGATAAGATTTGACAACAGGTCGGTGAAATTACCGCCCTCGACCGGACTTTCGGTAACCTTCGCCGGTCCTTTGGAACCGACCGGTTCAATCAGCCCGGGTACGAGCCGGTTTATTTTCGGCATATCAATCGCCATCTCACACCTTGATATCGATAATGCGGCCGAGCGTGTTCTCCTTCGCGGCGGACTCGGCTTTGGCCTGATAGACAGCCCCGAAACGTTCGCTGTCCTTGAAACGGCTGAAGAGAACCTCCAGCGCCTGCTTTTCCTCGACCGACAACATCTCGGCATAACTACCCGAGGGTGCCTTGACCGCCAGCTTTGAAGTCTGTGCCTCGGTGGTTGCGACCGCGGCCTGTTGCTGTTGCAGCGTCGCGGCGTCGACCGGTTTCTGCCCGGTTTTCTCCTGACCGGTTAAATTCTGATAGGTATTGATTCCTACGGGATTAACTTTCATCTTATATCCCCTTATTATATTTCAAGAGCGTCTTTTGCCATGGTTTTGGCGGAAGATATCGCCACCGTGTTGGCCTCATAAGCCCGGGTGGCGGCCATCATATCCACCATTTCATTAATTATCTCTATATCCGGCATCCGGACATAACCTTCCTCGTTGGCTTCGGGATGCGATGGGTCATAAACCAGCTTGAAGCTCGACTCCGGGTCCTCGATTTCCGTCATGGCCACCGAGGATGAATTTACTTCCTCGTTGAGAATGTGCTGACGGCCCGGCCGATGGTTGGGATGGGTGCGGGCCACGTGTGTGTCGGCTTGCCTTAAAAGCGATTTGAAATCGGATACCTTTTCTTCCTGCACGGTTACCCGCTTGCGGCGGTAGGGGCCGCCTTCGGGGGTTTCGGCCGTCTCGGCGTTGGCGATATTCTGGGCCACCACGTTCATCTTGGCCCGCTGCACCGACAGACCCTTCGACGAAATTCCGATCGCGTTTAAAATACCTGACATAAATTATCCCTTACTTGCTGGTTATGGCCTTTCTCAAACCGTCGAATTTTTTCTGGAGCAAACGCGCCCCGATGGTATACAACAGCTCGTTTTGAGCCATGTCCGTAACTTCCTCGTCAATATCCACCGAGTTGAGATTGTCGGAGTTGACTTTTTCCTCATTGATTTTAGGTCCCCGGTCTTTGCTCTGCCCCAGGGCAATATGCTGATTATCGGTTACCGAACCGGCGATATGGTTGCTCTGTTCGGTCGCGCGTGCAAATTCTTTTTGGAAATCGATATCTTTAGACCGGTAACCGGGAGTGGCGGCGTTGGCGACGTTGCTGCTTATCAGCCGATGGCGCAGCGAGGCCAGGTCCATATACTTCTTGTATTTGGAAACGCCGATACCTTCGAACATGAACTGTGTCAGTTTGTTATCCATATTGCCTTAATAAATTTGCATTTTTTCAGGTTAACTATAAGCAAGGACAATGCCAAAAACGCTCGGATGCGACCTATCTTATTGTAAACAAAGCAGTTAAATTGTGTGCGAGGGAACCGGCACGACACCGGTGAGTTGCTTTAAAGGGAAAGAATTTCCAGCCCGGGGGAAAGATTTTACTCGTTTCCGTTCGAATAATATAACTGTGAGGTAGGTTCTTTTAGGGTCAGGTCCATTGTTAGAATGACAATATCGACCCGACGGTTGCGCGCCCGGTTCTCGATGGAATTATTGGGCATTACCGGTCGATATTCGCCGTAACCCAGAGCGGAAATCTTATGCGGCGGAACCGCGTGATTATTGGTGAAATACCGTACTACTTCGGTCGCCCGGGCTGAGGAAAGTTCCCAGTTGGAAGGATAGACGGGGGTATTAATCGGTTTATCGTCGGTATGCCCTTCAACCCGGATATGGTTGGGCAGCAATGAAATGGTTTCCGATATCTGGTCCAGAATCTCCTTCGCTTTCGGTTGCAGTTTGGCCGAGCCTTCGTTGAAAAGGGCCTGGTCCATTATGTGCACCACCAGGCCGCGTTCGGTCAGCTCGGTTTCGATGACGTCCCGCTTGCCCAGGGTCTTGAATTTTTCCTCGACATATTTCTGAATCATGCGCAGGTTGCCGATATTCAACAGGCCATGACCGGTTTTGGTGTTGTCGCTTTCTTTACTTCTCAGGACGCTGTCACCGCCGCGCAGAACGCCCTGCAGCGCCTCGGTCACTTTACCGAACCGCTTGGCGTCCAGCTGGGACATGGAATACATCACAATAAAGAAGGCCAGAAGCAGGGTAATCAGGTCGGCATAAGTCAGAAGCCAGCGCCCCAGGTCTTCATCTTCGTCGAATTTTCTGCGAAAGCGTCGCACGGGTTAGTCTCTGTCTCGTCGGTTGTGAGGCGCGACAAAAGATAACAGCCGGGTACGGATATTGCGCGGATTCTCCCCAGACTGAATGGCCACCATGCCTTCCATAATAAGCTCCAGATAAGACATCTCTTCCTCATGGCGCATCCGCAATTTGTCCGAGACCGGCAGGAAAAAGAGATTAGCGAGTCCCACGCCCCAGAGGGTGGCGATAAAAGCCGCCGCGATAGCTGAAGCCATTTTTGAGGCGTCGGAGGTGCTGCCCAGCGTATGCACCAGACCCAGAACCGTGCCCAGGATACCCAGTGTCGGGGCGAAGCCGCCCGCCTTCTGAAAGAAAACGATACCCCGTTTGTGCCGTTCCTCGATATAGGAAATCTCGGTCTCGAGGATTTCCCGTAACACCGTTATCTCGGTGCCGTCGATTACCAGTTGCATGGCTTTCCGAAAAAACGGGTCGGCGATAGCCTTCAACTCCGGCTCCAGACCGAGAATTCCTTCCCGGCGGGCTTTCTCGGCCAGGTGCACGATGGTATCGATGGCCTTGTTGAACGAATGGTATTGACCGAAGAAGGCCACCTTAAGGTACACCGGCACCTGTTGAACGGTCCTCATCGAGGTCGTCACGATAGTCGCTCCCAGAGTCCCCCCGATAACTATTAATAAAGGAGCGGTGAGAAAGATAGCTTCGAGAGTACCGCCTTCGAGGTTAAAGCCGCCGACCACGGCGCCCACGGCTAAAAACAAACCGATGATTGTCGCGAAATCCATAATCTACGTACTACACCAACCGCTTTCTGGCTGTTTATATTTTGAGCAAAAAAAGAGTATAACTCTTTTCTTTATAGTATCGGCAAATACGGGTTAATATAAAGGCGGAAAAGAAGCTTCCGCCCTTGAAGGAAGATTATTAATGATACCCGAAAGGGTAATTTATTCTTTATCCTGATACTCGGACAGCTTATTCCGGATGGTCCGGGTAGAAATCCCCAGCGCCTCAGCCGCCCGGGTTTTATTACCGTTAAATTTCTCCAACGTTTTGAGAATCAAATACTTATTACCCTCTTCCAGCTTAATCGGAACCTGCAATCCGGTCAGGTTATCCCCTATCTGACCGATTGCCAGTTCCGGCGGGAAATCGTCCTCGTTCAAATAATCGTTTTTCGTGGTCACGACCGCCCGCTCAACCAGATTCTCCAGCTCTCGAACGTTACCCGGCCAGGAATATTTCATGAACAATTTCAGGATAGCGGGGTCAATCCCCTTGACCGTTTTATGGTTTTCCTCGTTGTACTTTTCGATAAAATGCTGCACCAACACCGGGATATCTTCCTTACGGTCTTCCAGCGGTGGCAGGAATATGGGGATGACGTTCAGACGATAAAAGAGGTCATCGCGGAAATTTCCGTTGGCGATGTATTCTTTCAGATTACGGTTGGAAGTCGCTATCAGGCGCACATCCACCGCGATTGTGGCGCTTGACCCGACCCGTTCGAATTCCCGCTCCTGGATCACCCGTAAAAGTTTTGATTGCAGGTTCAGCGGCATCTCGGAGATTTCATCGAGCAACAGCGTTCCGCCGTCAGCCAGTTCGAACCGGCCCCGGTTTGTTTTTTTGGCGTCGGTGAAGGCACCTTTTTCATACCCGAAAAGTTCCGCCTCGACCAGGTTCTCCGGCAGGGCGGCGCAGTTCAGCTTGATGAAGGGTTTATCCCGACGGTTCGAGGTAAGGTGTATGGC
>JAFGNW010000116.1 GCA_016926795.1 Candidatus Zixiibacteriota bacterium | reverse complement strand
CCGGCCGATTTCACCACCCGCGACGTGACTTTTACGCTGGCGCTGACGGTCGATTCTTCGCGGACGGCGGGCCCGGGGCTTTACAAGGACACGCTTGCCTTTATCGAAACGGTGGGCCGAACCGATTACCTGGTGGTCAACAGCGGTCACAGCGACGCGCTGAACTCCGACGCCATTTACAAATCAACTTTCAACAACCTCGGTCAATCAGTACGCGTCTGGGACCGTTCCCGCACTTTCCCGGACAGCACATTTCTCCAGAACTTCACGACTGTCTTCTGGATTACCGATACCTCCTCGACCGGCATCTTCGCTTACAGCGATATCAAGGCCTTGAAGGATTTCCTTAATAAGGGCAACAACCTTATTATGTCCAGTCCTTACGGTCTCGATGAACTGCTGTCAATCGACCCTGCCTTTGTATCCGATTATCTGCACCTGGGCCTGTTAGCCAACACCGGCGCCTCGTTTACTCTCTACGGTATCGCCGGGAATGAGGTGGGCGACGGCGTCCGGTTCTTCCTTAAAACCAGCTCAGTCTTTACCGGTGTACACCGGCTCCTGGCACCGGTCAACGGCGGTCGGGAAGCTTTTGAACTCAATCCCGACTGGGGCGGCGGGACGGTCGGTATTTCCTACTACGGCGCTTATAAAACACTGTTCCTGACTTTCCCGGTTGAAACCATCATGGACGACAAGGAACCGAACTTCGACACCAAAGCTACGCTTCTAGCGCGAATAATTAAATTTACCGGTGGCGATATAACCGCTGTTGAAGATGAGGGGTCGAGTTCCACGCTGCCGGGAGAATTTACTCTGTATCAGAACTACCCTAATCCCTTTAACCCGACCACGACCATCAAGTATACTCTAAGCGGTTGGAACCCTGCCGGCGGTGCGGCGTACCGCACCCGGCTGACGGTATATAATCTGCTGGGACGGGAAGTAAAAGTGCTGGTTGACGAGGTCCAGCCGGCCGGCACTTATGAGGTCACCTGGGACGCCACCGACAAAAACGGCCGAACGGTTGCCACCGGCGTTTATTTTTACAAACTTGAAAAAGGCGAATCGAACGAGACCAGAAAAATGCTTCTCCTTAAATAAGTCCGATAAATTTTAAGTTTCCAAAAGCCGCCTTTTAAGGGCGGCTTTTATTTTTTTGTCGCTTAACCCGATACCCGATAGCGAAATAAGAAAATCATTGCGTTTGACTTTTCGCCCCGGTAACCTATATTGTTTTTTTATTGAGGGGTTTTATGTTTCAGAACAATTCCGCCATGCTCGGTCAGTACCACCCGGCCGACTCACCCTGGCACCGGCTCGACGCCCGGGTTAAAATATTTTTAGTCTCGCTGGTACTGGTGCTGGCGCTTTTGACATCCTCCTATATTTTCTACCTGGTGATACTGGCGGCTCTTTTTATCTCGCTTTTCTGGGCGCGGATTACCCTTAAGACCGTTTACCGCAATTTCAAACCTCTGCTGGTGATTGTACTGATAACCTTTTTATATCACATCGTCTTCAGTGGAAGGGGGACGGGGGTTGTTTTCTCTGTTTTCAGTTTCAATATTACCCTCGAAGCCCTGAGCAGGGCCGGGTATTTTTCCTTGCGACTGGTAATCTTTATAACGGTCGCTTATTTGATTACCCTGACCAGTTCCCCTTCGGAACTGGCCGAAGCCCTTATAAAAATCCTGAAACCCCTTAGAAAAATCGGCGTTCCCGTTTACGATTTGGGGCTGATTTTGTTTATCGCCATCCGATTTATCCCCATTTTATACGAGGAATTCACCGCCATTAAAAACGCCCAGATTATTCGGGGGGTAAATTTTTCCGGCTCGATTTTTAAACGCATCAAAAAGACGGTGTATGTTCTTATCCCGGTTTTTGTGGCGGCCATCGGTCGAGCCGACGACCTGGCGCTGGCGATTGAGGCCCGGGGCTATGACAGCCTCGGGGAGCGCACCTTCTATACCCGTACGACCTTTGCCGGGCGGGAATGGTTGTTTTTATTGAGCGGTACGATTTTTATTTTTACCCTGTTTTTTGTGACGCGTTGATATGGCCGAAAAGAATATTAAAATCATCGTCGAATACAAAGGCACCGCCTTTGCCGGCTGGCAGATTCAGGACGGTCAGAAAACGATACAGGGGGAAATTACCGAAGCGATTTTTAAAGTTACCGGGCGGAAAGTCAGCCTTATTGGAGCCGGGCGAACCGATGCCGGGGTGCACGCTCTGGGTCAGGTCGCTAATTTCCGAATCGACCACAAACTGGAGCCGGAGCGCTTTCGCGACGCGCTCAATTTTTATCTTGATGATGATATCCGCGTAAAAGAATCGAGCGAGATTAATATCGATTTTCACGCCCGCTTTGACGCCCGCTCCCGTCGCTACCGCTATTTGATTTCAGCGGAAAAGTCCGCTCTCTATCGGGATTTGCGCTGGGAACACGGTCGCGCCCTTGATCTTGACAAAATGCAAAAAGCAGCCAAAATGATTCTAGGCGAGCACGATTTCACCCCTTTTTGCGTGGTATCTTCCCGTAAGGAAGACAATACCTGTCAGATTGAACATTCGCGATGGCGGCGAATCGGCCCCTTGTGGATATACGAAATCAGCGGTAACCGCTTCCTGCACAGTATGGTGCGGTCACTGGTGGGAGCCATGGTCAACCTGGCCGACCGCACTCCCGATAACAACTTACTAAACTTGACTTTAGATAATTTTAACGATATTATTAACTCTCAAACCGATAAGCGCATAGCCTTCACCGCCCCGGCCCACGGGCTGTACCTGATGGCGGTGGGTTATTGAAAAATAGAAAGGACTTATGAAATTTTTTATCGATACGGCCAATCTCAACGAGATTAAAGACGCCGCCGCTATGGGAGTGCTTGACGGGGTCACCACCAACCCGTCGCTGGCCGCCAAAGAAACCGCTCCTTACGACGAATTACTCAAGGAAATTTGCAAGGTCGTCAGCGGCCCGGTTTCGGCCGAGGTGCTGGCCATCGATTACAAGGGGATGCTTGCCGAAGCCGAGGAACTGGCTAAAATCGCCGATAATATCGTGGTAAAAATCCCCACCATTCTCGAGGGTCTTAAAGCCATCAAGAGTTTGAACCATCAGGGCATAATGACCAATGCGACGCTGGTATTCTCACCGGCCCAGGCGCTCCTGGTGGCCAAATCGGGGGTGACCTATGTCTCACCGTTTGTCGGGCGACTCGACGATATCGCCTCCAGCGGCATGGAACTGGTCGAGGAAATCGTCGCCATCTACAGCAATTACGGTTATGAAACAGAAGTCCTTGTAGCCTCGGTGCGGCACCCGATGCACGTTATCCAGGCGGGTTTGATCGGCGCCGATGTGGTCACCATGCCTTACGATGTTATCGCGAAACTGATAAAACACCCGCTTACCGATATTGGCCTGGAGAAATTTTTGTCCGATTATAAAAAGGCTAAAAAATAGAAATGATTGAACGCTATACATTGCCGGAAATGGGAGCGCTCTGGTCCGAGGAAAGTAAATTTCGCTCCTGGCTGAAGGTTGAACTCGAAGCCGCCCGGGTGATGGCTCAGAAAAAAATTATCCCCCTGAAAGCTTTCCGGGTAATCGAAAAAAAGGCGAATTTCAACGTTAAGAGAATAAACGAAATAGAAACCGAGGTCAATCATGACGTCATCGCTTTCCTGACTTCAGTGTCCGAGTTCGTCGGCCCGGAAGCCAGTTATCTTCATTTCGGGATGACCTCGTCGGATATGCTCGATACCGCTCTGGCCCTGCGCCTGAAGGAAGCTTCGCAGATTATCGACCGGAAATTGAAAACAGCCCTGTCTTTAATAAAAAGCCTGGCGTTGAAATATAAAAACACGCCCTGTATCGGCCGCACCCATGGGGTGCTGGCGGAGCCGACGGTGGCCGGATTGAAATTCGCCCTCTGGTATACCGAGTTAAAACGGGGTCGCGAACGATTCGCGGCGGCTAGTAAGTCGGTTGCAGTGGGGAAGATGTCCGGGGCGGTGGGTAATTTTGCCAACCTTGACCCGATAATCGAAGAAACCGTGTGCCGCAAACTGGGTTTGAAACCGGCCGAGGTCTCCACCCAGGTTGTCCAGCGCGACCGCCATGCGGCTTATATAAATTCGCTGGCTCTGATAGCATCCTCGATGGAAAAATTCGCCACCGAAATAAGAAGCCTGCAGCGGACCGAAATCGGTGAGATGGCTGAAGGCTTTACCAAAAAGCAGAAGGGTTCGTCGGCTATGCCGCACAAGAAAAATCCCATCACGGCCGAACGTATCACCGGCATCGCCCGCCTTTTGCGCGGTTATGCCCTCTCGGCTCTGGAAAATATCCCTCTCTGGCACGAGCGCGATATCGCCCACTCTTCGGTGGAGCGGGTTATTATACCCGACGCCACTACTATCATCGACTATGGCCTGCAGAAATTCATTGAACTTCTCAAGGGTTTGGTGATTAATGAAAAGCGTATGCTGGAAAATATTTACTATGGCGGGGGACTGGTGTTCTCCCAGCGGCTGCTTCTGAAATTGACCGGTCCGGTCGGCTCCCGGGATGCCGCCTACCGGATGGTGCAGCGCAACGCCCTAAAAGCCGCCGAGGGGGAAGGTCGGTTTATCGACCTGGTTAAAAATGATAAGGATATAACTAAATATTTACGTATATCTGAAATAGACGGTTGTTTTGATTTGAAATATTATACCCGGAACGTCCCGAAGATTTTTAAGCGAGTATTCGGAAAATGATAGCCCGCGAAGGACTCATATTTATTTTTATAGGCCTGGCGCTGACAGCGGCGTTCATGTGGGGCGCCACCCGCTATAGCAATTTATGGCTCTTCGCCCTCAGTGTGGTGTTCGCTCTTTTGACCCTGTTTACCACCTTCTTTTTCCGCGACCCCGATCGAACCTGTCCCGACCATCAAAATTTACTGGTGGCCCCGGCCGACGGCAAAATTATCGATATCAGTGAGATCCCGAACCATCCGTTTATCGGCGGAGCGGCGGTTAAGATTTCTATTTTCCTGTCAGTACTCGACGTGCACGTTAACCGCATACCGGCGACGGGAGTTATCGATTTTGTCAAGTACAATCCCGGCAAATTTTTCGCAGCTTACGAGGAAAAAGCCTCGGAGTTGAACGAACAGACCGAAATAGGTATGACGGCCATAAGCGGTCACAAGCTCGTGTTCAAGCAGATTGCCGGTATAATCGCCCGGCGGATTGTTTGCCGTCTTAATGAAAAAGACACCGTAACCGCGGGTGAGCGGTTCGGCATGATTCGTTTTGGTTCCCGGACCGACCTGATAATCCCGGCCGACAGCCGCCTGGAAATTTCACTGGGGGACCAGGTATACGGCGGTCGGTCAGTAATAGGTTATTTGAATGATACCGATGCGGTCACGGCGAAGGAAGCGGTAAAGGAGAAGAATGCCGAAATATAGGGGGATATTCCCCGGAACCTTTACCATGGGCAATGTGGTCTGCGGTTTTATTGCTATTCTGACCACTTACGAAGGTCATATAACCACCGCCTGCTGGTTTATAATTTTGGCCGGTTTTCTGGATGCCCTGGACGGTAAAATCGCCCGCCTGAGCGGTGGGACCTCGCAGTTCGGAGTCGAGCTTGATTCCCTGGCCGATTTTCTCTCATTCGGGGTGGCTCCGGCTTTCCTCGTGTACGCCATCAAATTCAGTTCACTGGGTAAATGGGGCTGGGTACCGCCGATAGTTTTTATCATGGCCGCGGCTTACCGCCTGGCGCGTTTCAATCTCCTCGCCGATACCGAGGAAAAGAAAGATTTTATCGGCTTACCGGTGCCGACGGCAGCCCTAGCCGTGGTTTCCTTTATAATATTAAGTTATCACCTCTGGAACGGCCTGGAATTCGGTGAACTGCTGATTTCCATGATAATCCTGTTATCGTTTCTGATGGTTTCCCAGGTACAGTATGATGCACTGCCGGAACGATTTAACACTGTACCCGACCGGATCAAACTCATCCTTCTGCTGGTTGCCGGCGTCGCTATTATTTTTAAGCCCAGACTTTTATTGTTTCCCATTGTTTCATTGTATATATTATATGGCATGATTAGAGAATTGTATCGTTTGTTTCATGTCGGGGTCGGCAAGGTGACGGCGCATAATTATCGCCGGCGAAAAAATAAAGGACTTTCGGAAGATGAACAATGACAGTAAAAAAGCGGTCGTATATGTAAGATTGAAAGACGGTGTCCTGGACCCCCAGGGAATAACCATCCAGAAAGCGCTCGTGCAGATGGGTTATAAGGATTTTCTCTCGGTGCGTTCCGGACGGTTTTTTGAACTGGAGATTAAGGCCGACAGCGCCGATATCGACCGTAAGGTTGACGAAATCTGCTCGAAACTGCTGGCCAACCCGGTTATCGAGAAATTCGAGGTGGAGAAAAAGTAATGAAATTCGGTGTGGTAACATTTCCCGGCTCCAATTGCGACTATGATGCCTATGCCGCCGTCCGCCATATTTTGAAGGAAGAGGTGGAATTTCTCTGGCACAAATCGGAAGATTTGAAGGGTTGCGATGTGGTTGTACTGCCGGGCGGTTTTTCCTACGGCGATTACCTGCGCGCCGGCGCCATCGCCCGCTTTTCCCCCATCATGAACCGGGTGATAAAATTCGCCAGTGCCGGCGGAATGGTGATCGGCATCTGTAACGGCTTTCAGGTCCTGACCGAATCCGGGCTCCTGCCGGGGGCGCTGATCAGAAACACCCATCTCCGGTTCAGCTGCAAGTTCGTCAATTTAAAAGTGGAAAACAACGCCACCCCTTACACCAGCGCCTGCCGACGGGGAGAGATAATCCGGATTCCCATCGCACACGGCGAAGGGAATTATTATAATTTCGTGGGGGATATCAAAGCTCTCGAAGACTCCGGTCGGGTGGTTTTCAGGTATGTGAACAGCCGGGGTGAGGCTGCCATCGAGGCTAATCCCAACGGCTCGATTAATAATATCGCCGGGATTATCAACGAAGAGGGAAATGTGCTGGGCATGATGCCGCATCCCGAAAGGGCAGTCGAGGATATTCTCGGCTCCGCCGACGGTTTGAAGGTTTTCGAGTCCATCCGGGCCGCCTGCGCGTCACTGTTAAATACGGTGGGGGGAAAATGAAGCGGAGAGAAGTAATTTTTATCATCACGGCTTTGATTCTCGGAGCCGTCATGGGTGGCCTGGTAGGCGATATTATCGGGACCTTTCTACCGCCGGGCGCCGCGAAAACCGTTTTTACCAAATCCATCCAGATCGGGTTCGACACCACCCGGATTGATTTTTATGCCGTCTCGTTGACGTTCGGACTGATGTTCAAGATTAATTTCATGTCGGTACTGGTGGTACTGTTGATACTGGTTTATTTCCGCTGGTGGTATTTGTAAGTTTATAACTTAGGAGGTAAATATATGTTCGGCTTGGGACCGTGGGAATTGTTGCTGGTATTTCTGGCTATCCTGCTTTTGTTCGGGGCCAAGCGGCTCCCAGAAATCGCCCAGGGGATGGGTAAGGGTATCAAGGAATTCAAGCGGGCGATGAAAGACACCACCGACGAGATCAAAAACGCCGTCGATGAAAGCACCGATGATACCGCGAAAGACGCCAAAGACAAAAAAAACGACCGGAACAGCAAATGAGATAACAATTACAAGATAGGTTATCCATGAAGAAAGCCATCAATAAAAGCGATATCGAGAAAATTGCGAAAATTCTAAAAGCGGAAAAAATTACTTTCGAAAAGGACCATTTCCGCCTGAAAATTACCAATCCCGAGGAAAGAAGAATCCTGGTGCTGGAGATATACCCGGAAATCGCCCTGGGGAAAACCCGGGGGATTCTGGTAGTGGTTTATACCGGGAATTCCCATCTGCAGCTGCATAACTGCTCCGGGTTCGTCGTTTCCGAGGAACTGGCCGAAGTCACTTTCGTGGCGGAAAAAGCCGACCAGCTTTCCGGCCTGGTTGTCGAACGGGGCGCCTCGTGTTCGCTGTACGCTTCGTTGAACCGGGATTTGATATCGTCCGATTTCACTCAGCTGGGGGTGGAGGTCATGCTTTCCGGGGTGGCGCTGTCGCTGGCCGAGGAAGTGCTCGACCCGGAACGGGATAAACCGGATAAATCCGGTTAAGAAATTCTTTACGCGGCATAAAAAAATACCAGCTTACGAGCTGGTATTTTTTTCTCTTAAGCAGCGCCTCTACCGGGCCGAGAATGACTCCACGAAATCTTTCAGGTCCGCGATCAGTTCGGTCGCTTTCTGGTAGCGCTCCTGCGGGTTCTTCTTGAGCGCCTTGTCAATGATATGGTCGAACAACAAAGGTATCTGGGGATTGACGTTCGACGGTTTCTCGGGCTCCTTGTTAATAATAGCGTATATGAGTGAAGTGATGTTCTCGCCCTTGAACGGCCGTCGGCCCAGGAGCATCTCGTACATGACCACGCCGAGCGAGAAAATATCAGCCCGCGAGTCGGTCTTTAATCCCTTGAGCTGCTCCGGTGAAATATAATTGGGCGTACCCATCGCAATGCCGGTCTTGGTCATGGAGTTGGAGTCGATACGGGCGATGCCGAAATCCATTACTTTAATGCGGTAGTCGTTCAGAACCATGATATTGGCCGGCTTGATATCCCGGTGAACGATACCCTGGGAATGGGCATAGTCCAGGGCGGTGCATATCTGAATAATTATCTGGGCGATTATACGGTAATTGAACTTCACTTTTTTCTTGATCATATTTTCCAGCGTCTGGCCCTCGAGACATTCCATGGCGATATACTGCAAATGGCCCTCGGAGCCGACATCGTAAATCGTCACGATATTGGGATGGGACAATTTTCCGGCTGCCTGAGCTTCACGGTGCAGTCTCTCCTTGAGTTCGGCCAGTTCCTCCGGGTCATTGACGAAATCGAGCCGGATGGTTTTCAAAGCCACCGGCCGGTTGATAGCCGGGTCCACGCCTTTATAAACCAGTCCCATAGCGCCTTTACCCAGCGTACCGGTTATCTGGTAGCGACCCAGGTTTTTAATACTGTCAGCCTGGGTGCGGATTTTATCGCTGTCGGTGATGTGAATATCATCGTCGGGGACGTACTCCTTACCGCTCCCGCTTTCGATGGGCGCATTTTCCGGTTCGCGGAGCGATGTCGGTGATCCAGCGGAGATATTTCCCTCAAAAGCGGCTTCGGTTCGAGAAGGCTCCGGCTCGGGAGTGGAGATTTGGGTCCGGTCGCTGCCATCTGACGAATCGTCAAGGGATATCGTCTGGTAATCATCGAACCTGGCCGGTTCTTGCGTTTCCTCTTTGTCGAGCACGACCGTGTCCTGGTTCTCCGGGTCTTCGACCGAAAGTTTTAGTTCTCTGACCGGTATTTCGGCCACCGGTTTTTCTTCCGCGGTCCTGGTTTTGGGGGGAGTCTTTTTCACCGGTTTGGCTTTCATTTCTCCGGTCAGAATCTGGCTGTCCAAAAACGGTGAAGCTATCATGAATAATATCAGCTCCAACCCGAAATAGACGGTGTTAATTATCATTTTGAAGGAACTGAACATGAAGTAATTGACATTGGCCAGGATAATCAAGCCGACAAAAAGAATAATCATCCGGTACATCAGGTTCATCCGGGGCAGCAGAAACGCACACAGGCCGCCGATGGCGAACAGAATCAGCATATTCAACAGGGCCAGGTCTTTCTTTTCCACCAGCATATTATTGTTGATGATATTTTCTATGATGGAGGCCTTCACCTGCAAACCCGGAACGTCTCTCTGGACCGGGGTGTCGAATATTTCATCGTAATTGAAATCTTTAAGACCGATTATTACGAGCTTGTCTTTCAGGAGTGAAAAATCGAAACCCTCGCCGAGAACGGTAGCGGCGGAGTAACTGGTATAGGTGTTGCCGTCGGGAAATTTGATGTAAAATTCGCTGCGGTCGTTGATGGGAATGATTCGCTCGTTACCGAGTAAAATGCTTTCGTGCTCCACGACTTTAATCCGGTCCGGGGGCACGTTGAGATAAACCGCGGCGGATATCAGTGACAGCGAGGGATAATAATAGCCCTCGAAATTCATAATCAGCGGTTGCCGGCGCAGGATGCGGTCGTTATCGGGGTAATCGTACTTGAAGCCGAGAAAGGGATGCTGTTCCAAAAGCTTATCCGCCGGCAGAAATACCTTGCGTACCAGGAGGGTTGATTCCTCACCCAGCACGCTCAACGGATTGTCGACCGTCAGGGAATTATTGAACAGGTATTTCGGATTGTTCATCTTCTTGCTGCGGTAATTAGCCAGGGCGATGTCATAGGGCATGATTACGTTGTCAATCCAGGACAGCTGACCGGCCAGGATGTCGGTGTAGCCGGCGGAATCCTGGGTGGCATCTTCCGACAGAATGAAATTCAGCGTTATCGCTTTCGGATTCCCGTTGGCGGTGGCGGCAATGAGGTCGGCTATCATATCATAGTTCCAGGGCCATTGACCGAAGGCATCCTCGGCCGGACCGTCGATCGTCACCAGGACGATATTCGGCCGGACCGATTCCGAAGCCGATACTTTGCATAAAAAGTCGTTTACCGAACGCTGAAGATTTTCCATAGGGCCAAAACCGTTGACGTATAAAATTACCACGAATATGGAAATCAAAAGATACAATATATAAGATGCATATTTTGTCATGATACCCTCGTTAACGTCCCGTTGATAATCTATCTATTAACATCGACGGTATTTCGGCCCGCGACATTTTTTCCTGGGTCTTACCGATATCGTAGCCGACCCGGTTAAAGCTTACCGACCATTCCTCGCTGTCGAAAACAACGTAACAGGCTCTGGGGTCATTATCGCGGGGCTGCCCCACCGAACCGATATTGATCAGGTAGCGGTTTTCGCCGTTGGGCAGGAAATCATGCCCCGCCGTCTGGCGCAACCGACCTTCGGGAGAAAGCGAAAATATAACCGGGATATGAGTATGTCCCAGGAAACATATTTTTTCGGAGAAATTTTCAAATGACGCCAGAGCTTCTCTCATCGATATGACATAATGCCAGTTTTCCGGCTCATAGGGCGAGGCGTGCACGAAAAGCATGTTCTCGTAAGTCGCCTCCAGTTCGAAATCGCTGATAATAGCTATCTCCCGGTCGCCGATATTTTGCCGGGTCCATTCCAGGGATTCCCGGGCGATATCGTTCAGGCGGTCGGACGGCATCAGGCCCAGGGCGGCGTATTCGTGATTGCCCATCAGTTTCACCTCGCAGTTCTCGTTGACCAACCGCAGGCATTCGATGGGGTCGCAGCCGTAACCGATCACATCCCCCAGGCAATGTACCTTATCAACCTTTTGTTTTTTCATGTCCTCAAGGACCGCGTTCAAAGCCTCAAGATTAGCGTGTATGTCCGATATCAGTCCCAGCCTCATTGTCCGGATCCTTCGACAAACTTGAAAGTGCTTTTACCGATGGTGATCAGGTCTCCGTTTTTCAAGAGATAGTTGTCGATAGCTTCTCCATTGACTTTGGTTTTCCCGTTCTTGCCCAGGTTTATCAGGCAATAGCTGCTGTTTTCCTTGACAATTTTAGCCTGGATGCCGGACAGCATAAAGCCTTTGGCTTTGACATGGACAAACTTGGCTTTTCCGATTGTGGTGACCTCGCGGTCGAGTTTGAATTCTGAAAATTCCGTGTTTTCCTCACCCAGCAGGACGGACCCGCCGTATTTGGTGACGATTTCCCGCTCGACGCGGTCGTTTTCCAGCAGTTCTTTCTGCTTTTTGGTCTTGAGTATCATCGTACCGTCGATATTGCTCATATCTTCCGTGGGACGGGAGGTTTCAAGATGATAAATCAAGGAGTACTTTCCAATCGTTATGACATCGTCGTTACGCAGGACTTCTTCATTGATTTTACGATTGTTGACGAAAGTCCCGTTTAAAGATTCGTTGTCGATAATAACGGCGGCGTTGTTGTTAAACTCGATCATGGCATGTTTGCGGGAAACGCCCCGGTTTTCGAGAACAATATCGTTTTCGTTGGTCCGGCCGATGGATATTCTCTTTTTCTCGGTGACAATCCGTTCGATGACCTTATCCTCGTACTTGACAATTATTTCCGGCATAACCGAATCCTTTCGATAGGCTGGGAATATATCCCTGAAATTAGGTGTATTTTCTTAATTAACTTATACTTCGGGCACTTGTACCCTCATTCTAATATAGTTATATTATCGGCATGAGAATTGGAAACTTAAACCTTAAAGGGCAGGTCCTGGCGGCGCCTCTGGCGGGTATTTCCAACCGCCCTTTTCGGGTTCTGGCTGTCGGTTGGGGAGCGGCTCTCACATATACCGAGATGGTGTCTTCCGAAGGCATAATTCGACACCAGAAGAAAACGCTGGCCCTTATGGAATTTCAGTCCGACGAGCAACCTATTGGGATACAGCTGTTTGGCGCTAACCCGGAAGTTATGGGGCAGGCCGCCGCCATCGTCAGGGAACAATTCTGTCCGGATTTGATTGACCTCAATTTTGGTTGTCCGGTTAAAAAAGTTGTCCGAAAAAACGGCGGCGCGGCGGTCCTTAAAGACCTGGTGTTGACCGAAGAAATTATCCGGGCAGTGGTCGAGGCAGCTGGAGAAATACCGGTAACGATTAAAATCCGTTCCGGCTGGGACGACGAAAACCCAGTATATATCGAGGCCGGTATTATCGCCCGGAAAGCCGGGGCGGCAGCGGTGACGCTGCACGCCCGAAGCCGCTCCCGGGGCTTTGCCGGTGAGGCCGACTGGTTGGCTATAAAGAAACTCAAGAATGCGATTGATATCCCGGTCATCGGCAACGGCGATATCAAAACCCCGCTCGATGCCCGCCGGATGATAGACCAGACCGCCTGCGATGCTGTGATGATCGGCCGCGTCTCGTTCGGTAATCCTTTCATCTTCGGTCGGGTCGACCATTATTTGAAAACGGGGGAGTTGTTGCCGGAACCTTCGGTAACCGATAAAATTGAGCTGGCCCTGGAGCATGCCGAGTTGATGGTCGGGCAATACGGCGAAACCAGGGGTGCTAAAATGATGCGGCGTTACCTGGGCTGGTATGTGAAGGGCTGGCCGGGTGCCACGGAACTTCGTCCGAGGCTGTTCCAGGTTGAAACAAGAGATGATATCAAACAGGTATTTGATGATTATCTCGAAAAGTGACGTATTCATAATAACTGATTTTATTACCTTGAGAGTTCAGCGCTAGTCGGCTGTGCAGCATCAAAAAATTGGTTGCCATCGTTCAAGCCTGCTTTTATATTTGATGATTATTATTTTCAAACGAGGAAAGGTTATGATATGAAGATATTAACGGTTGCCCTTCAAAAAGACAACAAGCTTTCTTCCGCATCTTTCGAGTTGGTCGAAGCGGCCCGGACGCTCGGTGGTGAAATAACCACAGCGGTGCTCGCCGCGGATGCGACGGCGATGGCCGAACAACTGGCGGCGCGGGGGGGAGGCAGGGTCCTGGCCGTTTCCAACCCGGCCTTGGGCGCTTACAATGATGAAACCTATGCCAAAGTTATTTCGGAACTGATTTCCAAATATAGTCCGGACCTGGTTCTCGGCCCGGCCACTTTTTACGGCAAGGCGCTTTTCAGCCGGTTAGCCGGCAGGAACGGCGGCTGTATGGCTTCCGATGCCACCAGCCTGGCGCTCGACGGCGATAGACTCACGGTTACCCGCCCCAGTTACGGCGGCTCGGTGATTACCAATCTGGCCGCTAACGACGGCGGACCTTTCTTCGTCACCCTGAGGCCCAAGGTCTATCCGGAAGCGACCGAGGGTTCCGGGGAAGTTGTGAAAGAAAGCGTGGACACCGCCTGTTTTGAATCCCGGACAGTTGTCAGGGAAAGTAAAGTGGAGTCGGGTGGGACGCTGAATCTGGCCGAGGCCGATATAATCGTATCCGCCGGTCGCGGCATCAAAGGTCCCGAAAATGTTCAGCTGGTTAAGGAGCTGGCCGGCGCCCTGGGCGCCGCGTTTGGTGCCTCGCGGGCGATTGTCGACGCCGGTTGGACCCAGTATGCCTACCAGGTCGGTCAGACCGGCAAAACCGTCAATCCCAAACTGTACATGGCGGTGGGTATCTCCGGGGCTATCCAGCATCTGGTTGGAATGCAGACTTCAAAAACCATCGTCGCTATCAATAAAGATAAGGACGCTCCCATTTTCAATATCGCCAATTACGGCATCGTGGGGGATATGTTCGAAATCGTCCCCGCCCTGACCAAAAAATTCAAGGCGGCATTGCAAGACTGATTCTCTGATTACAAATATAAAAAGCCTCTCTGAATTTTCAGAGGGGCATTTTTTATCCTGAATTATTTTATTACTGGCTTACGGTTATTAATCCGGCTTTGGTTACGGTGCTGTCGCTGCACATATTGTCCACCGTGAGTTTAATATCGAATACCCCGCTGCTGTCGAAAGCATGGGTGGGATTCTGCAGGTCGGAGGTATTACCGTCACCAAAGTCCCAGCTCCAGTGGCTGGCGCCGATCGATTCATCGTTAAACTGAACGATTACGCCGATCGATACGGATGAATCCGAAGCACTGAACTCCGGTACCGGGGTGAAAGTATAAATAACCATGATCGTGTCGTCGGTGCCGCAGGGATTGGTGGCCGTAAACGATACCGTGTAAGACGAATCCGGGTTCAAATAGAAATGTAACGGATTGATGGCGTTGACCGAGCTGCCGTCGCCGAAATCCCAGTTCTGGATGGTGCTGCCCCCGACCGTAGCGTCGGTAAACTGTACCTTCAGGGTATCCGTGCCGATAGAGTTACACCCCTTGGTGGGAGTAGCGATAAAGTCAGCGGTCGGGTTATCGTAAACGGCCACCTGTCCGGCTTTAATAACAGTGTCCTCGCCGCCGGTTCCGGAGATGGTCAGGGATACGGTAAATATCCCGGCGGCAAGATAATCATAAGAGACCGAGCCGGCTGTGGTCGAAATACCGCCGTCACCGAACTCCCAGAGGTAAGAGTCGATACTGCCTTCCGATTCGTCGGTGAAATCAACCGTGACGGGGGCGCAGGAATCGGTCTGGGTGATGCTGAAAGCTGCTCTGGGGATGGAGTCCCACCGGACCAAAGAACTGTCCAGCAGTTCGAGGGCAAATTGCGGGTTGTGTACACCTTCCGTACCGTCGTGCCGAACCAGCAGATAATTGTACAGAATGCGGGCTTCTTCGGCTTTGATGGTGATATTGGTCTTCAGTGCCAAACCCTCGGGATCGTCGGTGTCGAGAATGCCGGCTGTTTTCAAAACAGCCTCCAGCTGGTCGGCTTTGCTTCTTATAGAATAGATGGTATCGAGGTCGTAGAAATGGACGATTTCCTCGGCGGAAGAGCCGTTATGGCAGGCGGTGCTTTTACCGCAATTGTCGACAAAAAAGGTCGTGTCGGAACCGAGGATATCCTGGAGGCGGAAAGTATGCTCGCCGAACTCGTACCCCTGGCCGGAGATGCCGCCGACACCGTAATGACAGACGATACAGCCACCGGTAATGGTATCACCCTGGTGGACGTTGGCGCCACGTTCAAATTCGATGAAATACCCGCCCGAACCGGTTATCAGGTCGGTTTGCGGACTGTAATGCGGTCCCCAGCCGGCGGTAATTAAAACCGACGAGGTGATATTCGGCGGCGAGGCGGCCTGGTGGCAATGGAGGCAGTTGTTCGATTTACCCATTTTTATGAATTCGCCGTTGTTCAACTCAACCGTCGGCAGCAGGCCGCGCAGGGTATCGGCGTTCCAGTCGTTGACCGTTCCCGTGTGGGGCATATGGCAGGTGAAACAGCCGATGACCGAATAGGTGGAATCATTATAGCTGAAATCTTCTAAACTGTTCAAAAAACCCTCGTGAGTATGGCAGGCTGACCCGCAATTGGTGACGTTGAAGTTCACGCCGTCAATAGTAACATGGGCGTCTATTAACCGTGCCGAGGCGAAGTGCGCCGAATTGGCATATTGGCCCTTGGGACGAAGAAACGGATTGTCGGTGTCACTGTGACAGACAAAACATTCTCTGCCCAGGGTCGTATCGATTACCGTGATGTTATTGGTTTCCGTCACCAGTTCGTCGCAGCCGGAAATAACTAATCCGGCGATTATGACCAATATAACAACCGCCCAAAGCAGTTTTTGACCGTTCATAGCTTCGCCTCTTTATTTTGTGTTTTTCTTCTATACCCAGCGGGATTTTTTCAGCAATATACAAACATTATACGAGTTGGCAAGGATATAGGTCTTACTTTTATTTTATAAAATCGTTAATTGACGAGAGGGCGGCAATATAAAAAGTTTTTCGGGGAACATATTTGTCCCCTTGAGTTTATAAACATATAGCAGATATAAGGGTATCCGAAATAGCTTGCTTTAGAACCTCATTTTAGCTATTTTTGCCTCTGTTTTAGACATTTCGCGGTTATGACAAAATTGTTAAAATATTAGGTTAACAATTATATATTTCCTGGATGGAAAAATACCTGATTTTACTGGAGTATAACGTGAAGAAATTTCTGATTTCTGTTTTATTATTATTTTTTACACCGGCGATAACCCTGGCGGGTATTGCCAATTTTTTTGAACAACCGGACACTTTGCTGGCCAGCAATATTGTCATTGATGTCATCGAACACAACGGCGGGGTCTGGTTCGCTACCGGTGAAGGGGTGAATTTCTCATACGATGACGGACTTACCTGGCTTTTGTACGACGAAACCAACGGCCTGGTCAGCGAGGATCTGTCCTCAATTTATTCTATTAACGGCCGTATCTGGGTGGCTACCAATCACGATTCTCTGGGGAGCGATGATACCCGGTATATCTCTTCGGACGGCCTTTCATATTCCGACGATAACGGCGATAACTGGATTCATCTCAATTTCGGTCCCAGCGGTCTGGATATTCCTTTCACCACCGGGGTGGGCACCAATATTTATGATATAGCCGGTCATGTCGATATGGACCGGGATATGGACTGGCTGTTTTTTACCGCCTATTACGGCGGTTTGCTGGCTTCCCAGGATGGCGGGATCAACTGGCGCCGGCTCTATCCCACCCGGCACGATTCTCTGGTTTATGATTCGCTGGTTAAGGGTTACAGCGCCAGTATCACCGAAAGTATGCGATATTTTTCCTGTGCCGCCGATACCTCGCACGGTGATTCCCTGTTCCTCTGGTCGGGCACAGCCGGCGGTATCTGGCAATACGTTTTTGCCAAGCCGTCCCAGAAACTGTATGCGCGGTACATCAATCGAATAGCTTTTTGCGATACCTGTACCGGCAGCGAGAATAATTACATGTTTGTCGGCGGTGACCGGGGTGTGGTACGCGGTCGAAAAACCGGCGGACCCTGGATTACCCGCTTTGTCGAAGACGGTCTGCCGGGTTCGTTCGTCACTGCCCTGATAGATTTTCGCGGTCGTCTGCTGGTGGGTACTCTCGATACTCTGACCGGTTATTCCGCCGGTCTGGCTTATTCGACCGATATGGGGGAGAGCTTTGATGCCGACCTGGGTTTCATCGACATTGTCGGCGATGGCCGGGCTGTCACCGATTTCGCCGTCATGGGCGAACGGTTGTATATGGCCGCCGAGGAAGCCGGACTTTATGTTTCGCTCGACAGCGGCCAGTCCTGGGAAAATATTTTAATCGATTCGCTGGCGGTTGATTCGCCGATTAATTACGTTAACGCCCTCTTCGCCACCGGCGATACTCTCTGGGTGGGGACCGACGACGGATTCGTATCGCTGGTCATGGACGGTACCGGCGTAATAGATTCCCTCTATCACAGTCAGTTTGCCGAGTCTGATACCAGTTCCTCGCGGATTATTCGTCTCAAGGTGCAACAATACGGTTTGTCCACCACCGAGACTGTGGATGATTCGACGGCAATCTGGACGATTCACCGCCCGCTGACCGGCCTGGGAATTCCTTTCGTCGGCCGGTCGACCGACGGCGGCCAGAGCTGGAGGTATTACCAGAAGCAATCGGTGGCGTTCGATGTTAATTTTATCGGTGACACGGCTTTCGTGGTGGGAGAAGACGGAGTGCGGGTAACCACCTCCGGTTCCAATCCCGCCATGAACGTATATATCCGCAATAAAAACGGCACCGACAGTTTCGACAATGATACGGTCACCTTCATGACCCGCATTGAGGACACGCTGGTGTTCGGCGCCAGTCGGGGGCTGGCCCTTTCCAGGGTTGGTTTCGGGGTGCAGGTATTCGATATCTACCGCGGTAACGTGGATAGCCTGGCGAAGGATTTCTCCATTAACTATACCGCCATAAATACCCTGTTCCCCGTATTCGATACCCTGATAGATACTCTGGTGGACCCGCCGGAAACAACCCTGGTGCTGATTGATATCGATACCGGTCTCACCGGCGATTTTATCCAGGCTTTGGGTGTTCAATATCCCGATGAGGGTCTAGCCCGCATCTGGGCCTCGGGCAACCGCACCGATACCGGTTTCGCCGGGATTGCGGTCGGCCAGTATATTCCCCGGCTCGATGAATTGGACGATACCATCGGTTACAATTTACGCTGGCACGCTCTCAACTATGACAATTTTGCTTGGAATTTCGCTTTCTTCGGCGATACCGTTTTCGCCGCCACCGATGCCGGTCTGTTGATTCACGAATATACCGATGTCGACAACCGCAGCTGGGACACGCTGGCGTTTGTCGATTCGCTCGGTCGAACCCTGCTCGATCCGGGAAAGGAAGTCTACGGGGTGGAGGTGATTGACAGTTTCCTCTGGGTAGGAACGACCGAAGGTTCGGTACGTATTAATCTCAATACCGGCAGCCAGCTGTACGTGGGCATTGTCGACTCCACCTCGGAGGTGTATGCTTTCCCAGTGCCTTTCAGCCCCTTGCGTGGGGAGAAAGTTAAATTCCATTTCGAGGTCAAAAAAGCCGCGTACGTCACGGTTGAAGTATACGATTTCGCCATGAATCTCGTCCGCCGTCCGGTTGACCGGGTCTGGTATGAGGCGGGGTATTTCCCGGATGTACGCGAGGGTCGCAACCCGACCTGGGACGGTTACAACGGCCGGGGAGACAGGGTCGCGGTCGGAATGTATTATTTTAAAGTAGAATTTTCAACCGGCGAGGTCCAGTGGGGCAAGCTGGCCGTTATTCCTTAAGGAGACTTGCATGTTAAAATATCTTTTTATAACGTTGACGGTGGTTGTCCTTCTGGCAGCTGCGGTAAAGGCTGAGGACGGCGATGGCGGCTATGCCGGGTCCTTTTTGCAGGTGCCGATCGGCGCCCGACCGACTGCTATGGGTGGCGCTTACCTTGGTGTGTCTAACGACGGTGCGGGCGCTCTTTTCAACCCGGCCGGCCTTGCCAATCTGAAATCACGGCTGTTCGCCACCTCTTACCGGGTTATGCAACTGGACCGCAAACTCGGTTATATCACCGCCGTTTTTCCTATCCAGAACGAGGCTGTTCTGGGAGTGCACTGGCTTTACGCCGGCTCCGGGTCGGTCACCATGCGCGATTTTAACGGTCGGCCCTTAGATGCCGAGTTCAGCCAGAACAACCATGCTTTTGCGGTTCTGTTCGCCAAACGGTTCGAGAAATATTTCAGTTTCGGCGTCAAGCTCAACTATTATCATGCCACTATTCCCGAGGTTACGGCCAGTTCGATCGGATTCGACGGCGGTTTTATGTTCTATTTCGACGAGCTGCTCGACCGTGAAAAACGCGAGGATTTCCCGATTAAAAGTATCCAGGCCGGTTTGACAATCAAAAATCTGGGGATGAAATACCCCTGGAACAGTCAGAAATTCAACGCCCTGTATCGCGGCGATAACCGGGGATTTGAGCAGGATGACAAGGTGCCACTGGAAATCGGGCTGGGCGGTTCGGCCCGAACGATTAAATCGAAACTTTTGCTGGCCGTCGATGTTGTAAAAAATGAAGAACAGGGCGCAGTTTTTAGGGGCGGGACGGAGTTTATGATTACCCCGGGTTTCGCTGTCCGGGGCGGCTATGGCGATAAGCGTTTCACTGCCGGCACCGGCTATATTTTCAGATTCGGGAAGCAGTTGCTGGCGATCGATTATGCTTTCTCGACGGATAAGGCCGATGAAGGCTCGGAACATATTTTCTCCTTTGACCTTTTGTTTTAAGGGGCGCTAAATGCGGAAAATACTTTTTGTTTTTTTTATTTTGCTGGTAATAACGGCCAGCGGCAGTAGAGCCGAGGACGGCGACGGTCTGGCTTTGATGAAGGTCGAAGCGGGCGCGCGACCTTCGGGAATGGGCGGGGCGTTTGCCTCCATCAGCGGCGACCCCATGACTTCGGCATACAATCCGGCCGGGGTCACCACTAATGAAACTTTTACCGCCTCGTTCGGTCATGTCGAATACTGGGAGAATATCCGCTTCGAAACCGGTTATTTCACCATGCCGCTCAGCCAGCGTTATTACCTGCACGGCGGAATCCGTTTTGCAAGGGTCGACAATTTGCAGGGCCGATTCATCTCCACCATCGACCCCGCTTTAATCACTGAGTTCGACGCTCACGATATCTCGGCCAAGGCGGGTCTGGCTTATAAAATCAGCGATAAAATATCAGCCGGGTTCGCCGCGGGTTGGTTTTTCGAAAAAATAGACACCTGGCGCGGCTCCTCGTTCAACATTGACCTGGGCGTGTTGTATAATATCGATGAAAATATCAGCGCCGGTGCGTCGGTAACCAATTTAGGCTCATCGTTCAAACTCACCCAGAGCAACCAGCCCTCGTCGCGCGATATCACCCTGCCCACCACCTACCGGCTGGGCGGCTCTTACCGCTTCCAGAAATACCGGGGAGTGCTGGATATGGTCGTGGTCGATGACGAGTTTCACCTGCACGCTGGGGCTGAAGGGGAACTGCACGAACTGTTCAGCCTGCGGGCCGGGTACATGTTCAATTACGATTCGAAAAATTTTACGGCTGGAGCCTCGATAAATCATCACAATATGACTTTCGATTACGCCTTCGTTCCGTATACCAACGATTTGGGAACCACACATCTTTTTAATATCACTTTTAGACTGTAAGAGCTGAGGAGACAAAACTGTATGGCGAAGTATAAGATTGCCTGGCTGCCGGGCGACGGCGTGGGTAACGACGTTATGGAGGCGGCCGGGATTATTCTGGATAAAATCGGTTTGGACGCCGAGTATATTCACGGTGATATCGGTTGGGAATTCTGGAAAACGGAAGCCAACCCCCTGCCGGACCGGACGGTTGACCTGTTGAAAAATACCGACTGCGCCCTGTTTGGCGCTATTACTTCTCTGCCCAAAGAGGAGGCTGAGAACGCCCTGATTCCGGAGTTAAAGGGGAAAGGGCATATATATTCCTCGCCGATAGTCCGGCTGCGCCAGGAATTCAACCTGCGCACCAATCTGCGTCCCTGCAAGGCCTACCCGGGCAACCCGCTTAATTACAAAGACGGTATCGATATTATCGTTTTCCGTGAAAACACCGAGGATTTGTACAGCGGCGTGGAGTTTTTTCCGCTGCCGGACGAGGTCCGCGAAACAATCAAGAAGCACAACAAGAAAATGGCCCGCTTCGACGGCACCCCCGGCAACCAGATTGCCGTGTCGCTGCGCATAAACACCAAAAACGGCTGTAAAAATATCATTACCGACGCTTTCGAGTACGCCAAAAAATTCAACCGCAAATCGGTCACGGTGGTGGAAAAACCGAACGTCATCCGGGAGACCTCGGGTCTGATGGTGCGAACCGCCCGCGAGGTAGCCAAGAATTATCCCGGAATCGAGCTGTGGGAAACCAATATCGACGCCATGTGTATGTGGCTGATTAAAAACCCTCTCGATTATTCCGTGCTGGTAACCTCGAATATGTTTGGTGACATAGTATCAGACCTTTGCGCCCAGCTGGTCGGCGGCCTGGGTTTTGCAGCCTCGGGAAATATCGGTGACAATTACGCCGTTTTTGAGCCGACCCACGGCTCCGCCCCCAAATACGCCGGGCAGTACAAGGTCAACCCGATGGCCATGCTGCTGTCGGTCAAAATGATGTTCGATTACCTGAACGAAGCCGACAAGGCCGCGGCTCTAGACCGGGCGATTACCAAAGTTGTGAAGGAAGGAAAGGTCCGCACCTACGATATGGGCGGAAAGAACACCTCCCTTGAGGTTGCTCAGGAAGTCGCAAGAAATATTTAAACAATTTCTCCGGCGGCTTCGTCTTATTAGCACATTGATATAGGGTTGGTCCTCCTATATCGGTAAACTCCTTTCTTCTGTGTGTTTAAGCGAAGACGGCTGCTCTTTCCCAAGGGCAGCCTTTTTTTGTATTTATCTGCTGTTTTCGGAGAAGTTACCAATTAATAATCGGACAGTGTTATTGTGTGATTTTTTTTATTAAAGTGCGTTTTTTTTGAAAAAACTCGAACTTTTCTGTGCTTTTTTACGTCTAAGCTAATGAGAAAGTTGATTATCCCCCAAAAGGGGACAAGCTCCTTTTTCTATGTGCTTAAGTAAAAAAGGTTGTCTGGAAACAGACGACCTTTTTTTATGTGACGTCGATTTTCTCTGGTTCCGTGCGCAGCGGCAGCGGCAGAGGCGAACGAACGTGCAGGTCCCGCTGAGGGAAGGGAATCTCGATATTTTTCTCCCGGAATTTGCGCACAATGGCGCAGTTGAGTTCGGAACGGATTGTATGGTACCGTTTGGGATGAGCTATCCAGACCCTTAAAATCATGTTCCAGGATGAGTCCCCGAACCCTCGCAGTAAAACATCGGGTTTGGGTTCTCTGAGTACTTTGGGGTGTTCATCGGCAACTTCTTTTAAAGACTGCAGGACGGCGTCCAGGTCGGAATTGTAGGATACCCCGACTTCCAGCTGGAGGCGGATTTTCGGGTCGCCGTAGGACCAGTTGGTGACGTTGGCAGAAATGAATTCGGAGTTGGGAACTATGATAGCGATATTGTCCAGTGTCTGGATGGTGGTGGAGCGCATATTGATAGCCAGGACATCCCCCTCGGTATCACCGACCGTGACCCGGTCGCCGACCTTGATAGGCCGCTCGAAGAGCAAAATCAGACCCGAGATAAAGTTGGAGGTTATAT
>JAFGNW010000115.1 GCA_016926795.1 Candidatus Zixiibacteriota bacterium | reverse complement strand
ACGTCGCTTAGCTCGCAGCGAATAACAGGATGGGCTCATTCATCCACGGCTAAAGCCGTGGTGTTCTGTCTTCGACCGCATAAAATACAAAAATATAACAACTTAATGTTGCCGGCCGCCTTCAAACACAAATTAACAGCGGCCCCATATCCGGCTGGTACCGTAAAAAAAACACTGTCTCAGCAGTGGGTCAGACCCGGCACAATATTAATCGGGGTGTGAATTGTGATATTACTTTCAATTGCCCGTTTCGGCTTCCTTTATTTTCTCCACCCGGCGGATGTGCCGGCCGCCCTCGAATGGTGTTTCGAGGAATTTTTTTATTATTTCCTCGAGTTGGTTCTCGGGAGTGTATTTCGAGGCCAGCGTAAGTACGTTGGCATTGTTGTGTGAGCGGGTAAGAAAAGCCATATCGGGATTTAAGGCCATCCCCGCCCGGATGCCTTTGATTTTGTTGGCGGTCATGTTCATACCGTTACCGGTCCAGCACACGGTGATGCCATACTTAACCTCCCCCTCGGCTACCGCCCGAGCCACCTTCAGGCCGAAATCGGGATAGTCCACGGATTCTTCGGAATCGGTGCCGAAATCGATAACCTCGATTTCAAGATCCCGAAGAATCCGCTTCACCTTTTCCTTCATTTTGTAACCGGCATGGTCAGAGCCGACGGCTATTTTCATTTACTCACCTGCTGCCCAACGTGTTTGTTGACGAAGGTCAGCCAGCCATGGCGGTCCTCAACCCTTCCCTCGAGAATGTCAAACAGGGCTTTCTGGACTTTCTCGGTGATGGGACCGCGATGACCGGGACCGATTTTAATCCCGTCGATTTCGGCAATGGGCGTTACCTCGGCGGCTGAGCCCGTGAAAAAGACCTCGTCGGCGATATACAGGGCTTCCCGCGGGACCACCTCCTCGATAACCTTGATACCCAGCTCATCGGCCAGTTTGATAACCGTGCGGCGGGTGATACCCGGCAGGACCGACGATGAAAACGGCGGAGTAATCAGTACGCCGTTCTTGACGATGAAGATATTCTCGCCGGAACCCTCGCTCACGTGTCCATATACGTCGAGCGCGATACCCTCGACACAGCCGCGTGCCAGGGCTTCCATCTTGATAAGCTGGCCGTTCATGTAGTTGGCGCTGGATTTGGCCATCATCGGGGTGGTGTTGGGGGCGTTGCGATTCCAGGTTGAGACACAGGCTTTAACCCCCTTCTCCAGGGCTTCCGGGCCGAGATATTTCCCCCAGGGCCAGACGGCGATAGCGACATCGACCGGGCACGGCGTCGGATCCACCCCTAGCGAATTATAACCGCGGTAAACAACCGGCCGGACATAGCATTCTTCCAGCTTATTAGCCGCGATAAGCTCAAGGATAGCGTCAAAAATCTGCTGTTTGGTGAAGGGAATCTCCATGCGATAGATTTTACAGGAATCCCACAGGCGGTCAACATGGTCCTGGTGACGGAAACAGGCCGGGCCTTTGGGCGTTTTATAGCAGCGCTGACCCTCGAAAAGCGACGAACCGTAATGCACCACATGCGAGAGAACATGGATTTTGGCGTCGTCCCAATTGACCATCTTCCCGTTCATCCATATATATTTAACTTTGTCAAACGGCATAAAACCTCCGGATTGTAATAAAATATTTCATTGTAACGTTTGAAATATAAACGAAATAAAAGCGGAATTCAACCGAAATGAGGAAAAAAGTAAAAACAATTAAGTTATTATAAGGATGATACTTATCATAATATACCGAAAAGCGCCAGCCGACCGGCATCACCTTATGAACGGGTGGGTGAAATCGTTGTTGTCTACTATCAGATTACTTTTTTTGACGGGCTTATAAGTCTCAAGGTAGTGCTTTTGGAAGGAAAAGGCAGGATTTGAAAATCCTGCCTTACTTATTCAAAAAAACACACTAATGTGTTTCAGGTTTTCTGCACCTGTTTAAGCAAATGTCTCGCTATTACCAGCCGCTGGATTTCCGAGGTGCCCTCACCTATCTCGCACAGTTTGACATCGCGCCAGATGCGCTCGGCGGGATATTTGCCGGTCAGGTAACCGACACTCCCCAGAATCGTCAACGTCGATTCGGCCGCCCGCCGGGCGACTTCCGAAGCGTACAGCTTGGCCATAGCAGAATAATGAGAGAACGGCTGCCCGGCGTCTTTCATCCGAGAGGCCTCGTAAATCATCAGCCGGGCCGCTTCCAGTTCGGTGGCCATATCAGCCAGCCGGTGCTGGATAGCCTGGTTGTAAGCGATGGGTTTGCCGAACTGCACCCGCTCGGCGGCGTATTTGACGGCGCAGTCGAACGCCCCCTGCCCCAGCCCTAGCGCCATGGCGCCGATCGATATCCGGCCGCCGTCGAGCGTGATAAGCATCTGCTTGAATCCCTCGCCTTCCTTACCCAGCTGGTTGGTCACCGGGCATTTCAAATCGTCGAAATGCAGAAAAGCCGTATCCGAGCCGCGCAACCCGAGCTTGTTCTCTTTTTTACCAACCGCGTATCCCTCCCAATCCTTTTCCAGGATAAAAGAAGTAATAGTCCGGTCCTCGGGGTTGTCCGAAGTTCTGGCGGTGGCGATGGTCGCGAAAGCTTTGGTAGCCGAGGTAATCCAGCATTTACTGCCGTTGATAATCCAGTTGTCGCCGTCGCGGTGGGCATGGGTTTTTGTCCCTCCGGCGTCAGAACCGGCGTCCGGCTCGCTGAGGCCGAACGCGATTAACTCACCATTGGCCGCCCGCGGCAGGTAGCGCTTTTTCTGTTCTTCGGTGCCGAACTTCAGTATGGGGAAAGTCCCCAGCGAATTGTGCGCCGCCAGCGTGATACCGGTTGAGCCGCAAACCCGGGAAGCCTCCTCCACCGCGATGGAGTAAGTAATCGTGTCGGTTGGTTTCCCGCCGTATTCCTCGGGAATGAGCATACTGAGAAGCCCCATCTCGGTCAGGGGCTTCATATGTTCGGTGTGAAAACGCTGCTCGGTGTCGAGGGTGTTGGCCAGGGGCTCTATCTGTTCGAGAGCGAAAGCCCGGATTTTTTCTCTGAATTCAAGATGTTTTTTCTCAAGCAATGGTTCAATCCTTAAGCAGGTCCCTCGAAATAACCATCCGCTGGGCTTCCGAGGTGCCTTCGTAAAGTTCCGTTACCCGAGCGTCGCGGAAATAGCGCTCGACTGGATATTCCTTGATATACCCGTAGCCACCGTGTATCTGAACCGCCTCGTTGCAGACAAAATTAGCCATCTGCGAGCAGAACAACTTGGACATCGAGGACTCGCGGTGACAGGGTTTGCCCTCGTCTTTTAATTGCGATGCCCGGTAAGCTAGGAGCCTTCCGGCATCGAGGCGGGTAGCCATTTCGGCGATTTTGAATTGTATCGCCTGGAAATTGGCAATCGGTTGGCCGAACTGGACCCGCTCCTTGGAATACTTGATAGCTTCGTTCAGGGCGGCCTGGGCAATACCGATCGCCTGGAACGACACCCCGATCCGGCCGGAGTTCAGAATGACCACGGCCATCTTGAAACCTTCCTTGAGATTGCCCAGCAGATTCTCTTTGGGCACCTTGACATCGGAGAAATTGATTTCCCGGGTATCGGAGGCCTTGATGCCGCACTTCTTTTCCGGAGCGCCGACCATAATACCCTCGCTGGCCTTATCTACCACGAAACAGGAAAGTCCCTTGCGGCCCTCTTCGGGGTGGGTTTTGGCGAATACGATAAGGACATCGGCGAAACCGGCGTTGGTCACGAACGTCTTGGTGCCGTTCAATAGAAAGTGGTCGCCTTTGTCCTCGGCGGTAGTGGCGATAGCGGCGATATCGGTACCGGCGTTGGGCTCGGTGATACAGTAAGCGCCGATTTTCTCCCCGGCCGCCATGGCGGGCAGGTATTTTTGTTTCAGCTCATCGGAACCAAACAGCTTGATGATTTCACAGGTGAGCGAGCAGTGTACCGACAGCATAATACCGAACCCGGCGCAGGCGGCGCACAGTTCTTCCAGCACCCCCATAAAGGCGGTGGCGCTCATACCCAGACCGCCGTATTCCTCGGGCACCGTAAAACCAAAATAACCCAGCTCCGCGCATTCCTTAATCAATTCCGGAGGAGTTATACCCTTTTCATCAAATTCCAGAGCGTGCGGATAGATGCGTTTCTCGGCCAGTTCCCGGGCCATCTGTTTAAAATCCAGATCCTCTTCTGATAGATGAAAATCCATTTATTTTCTCCTTATGAACTATAGTCATAGACGCCGCGCCCGGTTTTGCGACCGAGGTAGCCCGCCTGGACCATTTTTCTGAGTAACGGACAGGGCCGGTATTTGGGGTCGCCCAGGCCTTCATGCATGACTTCCAGAATCGCCAGGCAGACATCCAGTCCGATAAAATCAGCCAGGACAAACGGTCCCATCGGGTGTCCCATCCCCAGTTTCATAACCTCGTCGATGGCTTCGCGGGTGCCAACCCCTTCCATCAGGGCATAGAAGGCTTCGTTGAGCATCGGCAACAGGATACGGTTGGCGATAAAGCCCGGGTAGTCGTTGACCTCGACCGGAACCTTGCCGACCTTCTCCCCCAGTTCCTTGATAAGGTTGAAAGTATCGTCGCCGGTGGCGATACCTCGAATAAGCTCGACGAGTTTCATCATCGGCACCGGGTTCATGAAGTGCATACCGACAAACTGGGCCGGGCGTTTGGTGGCCGCGGCCAGTTGCGTGATCGGCAGCGAGGATGTGTTCGAAGCGAAAATAACTTCCGGCGGACAAACCGCCTCCAGCTTTTTAAAGATGTCGAGCTTGATGTTGAGATTTTCCGTGACGGCTTCGATTACCAGTTGGGCGTCCCGGGCCGCTCCAAGGTCGGTGAAGGTCTTGATGTGGTCCAACGCGGTTTTCTTGTCGTCCTCGGTGATTTTTTCTTTCTTGATCATGCGGTCGAGATTCGTGCTGATGGTAGCTATCGCCTTATCCAGAAATTCCTGCTTGATGTCGATAAGGCTTACCTCAAAGCCGGTCTGGGCGAAAACCTGGGCAATCCCGTTGCCCATCGTCCCGCACCCGACCACCGCTACTTTTTTAATGTCGTTTATTTTCATTTTATCCATCTCCCTTTTTTTAAACTAATTCAATGGCCATTGCCACGGCATGGCCGCCGCCAAGACACAGGGTAGCCATACCTTTTTTCAAACCGCGGTCTTTGAGGGCGTAAATTAAAGTGGTCAGCACCCGTGCCCCGGAAGCCCCGATCGGGTGACCGAGCGCCACCGCACCGCCGTGGACGTTTACCCGGTCCCAATCCCAGCCCAGATTCTTGCCGTCGGCCAGACACTGTACCGCAAACGCCTCGTTAGCCTCAATCAAATCCCAGTAATTGACGTCCACATTCATTTTCTTCATCAGTTTTCGCACGGCAAAAATCGGCGACCAGAACAGACGCTTGGGCTCCACCCCGGCCACGGCGTACTCGATAACTTTGGCCAGCGGTTTGAGACCCTTTTCCTTCATATACTTTTCCGATACGACCACCGTACAGGAACTGCCGTCGTTAAGACCGGGCGCGTTCCCGGCCGTCACCGTACCGTCCTTTTCGAAAGCCGGACGGAGCTTGGCCAGCATTTCCATGGAAATGTTGGCCCGCGGGCATTCATCGATATTGAAAATAACCGGGTCGCTCTTGCGCTGTGGAATCTCGACATTGAATATTTCTTCCTTAAATTTACCCTCTTTTTGAGCCTTGATGGCTTTCATGTGGGAATTAAAGGCGTATTCATCCTGCTCCTCGCGCGAGATTTTTTCTTCCCGGCCGATAAACTCGGCGGCACAGCCCATATGAAAATCATTGAAACTGTCCCAGAGACCATCGGAAACCATGATATCATCGAGGGTTTTGTGACCCCAGCGCAAACCGGTTTTGGCCCCGCGCAATACATATGGCGTTTGCGACATGGATTCCATGCCACCAGCCACTATCACATTCTGGTCGCCGGCGCGAATCGATTGCGCGGCCAGCATGACGGCTTTCAAACCGGACCCGCACACCTTGTTAATGGTCATACAGGCCGCTTCCGGTGGAACGCCCCCGTGAATCGCCGCCTGGCGAGCCGGAGCCTGTCCACAACCTCCCTGAACCACCTGTCCCATAATAACTTCGTCAATATCAGCGGGATTCACCCCGGCTCTTTTTACTGCTTCCTTAATTGCCATCGCACCCAGTTGCGGAGCGGTCAGGGAACCCAGACCACCGTGAAGATTACCAATAGCCGTCCGGCACGCAGACACTATATAGGCATCCTGTCGTTCTGCCATATTTTACCTCCAGAATAGTTTTTTATGATACTATGAGTATTGAAGTTATATAACAAAAGCGCGTCCGGAAATCAAGTGAATTGGTTCACATGAGTGGAAATATTAAAATATTACCAATATGACCTTTTTAGATATATTTAACGAGCCCGATAATCCGTAACTGAAACGACCATATGATGATGCTTTTAAACGTGGCTAATTCTTAATCTTCACTGAAATAAAATTTTTAATTGCTACTACAACCCATATACCCTTTTTTATATGGCAATATGAAAACCTTAGGTAAATTAGTTTTATTTCGCATCGGAGGTATTATGAAATTAATTACAATCATCGCAGCCGTATTACTCCTGGCCATGACCTTGACGGCTGCCGACAACCCGACCGACAAGGGCAGTATGATGTTAAACGGTAACGCCTCGTTTACGTCCGTCAGTCTTGACTCGTTGACCGACGATGAATCTCTCACCACGATTAATATTATCCCGTCAATCGGATTTTTCATCGCTCCGAATATCATGGTTGGAGGTGACCTGGAATATATCAAGCTCTCTTATGGTGATGTCAGCGCCTCCAGTTTCGGTATTGGCCCCACGGTCGGCTATTATTTCAACATGGACAAAACCCGCCTTGACGCCAAGGGAGCGATATATCCTTATATCAAGGGCTTTTTCATCTGGACCACGACTTCCCCGAGTCTGGAAGAAGATATGGAAATCGGTGATACGGTTATCACTGCCGATGACGAGATGCCTAAGCTAAAAACCACCACTTACGGTTTCGAGGGCGGCCTGATTTTTATGCTTTCCAATTCTGTCGGGGCGGATTTCAACGTCCGCTATTCCATTGATAAATATAAACCTGACATTGAAGGTGAAGACACCGAATCCGTCGACGGCAACACCCTGAATATCGGCGTGGGTATTACCGCCTTCATTTACTAAAAAATCACTTTCCCCAAAAAAGCCCCGGTTATGTGATTAATCGGGGCTTTTTTTTACTTGACTTGATACCCTCAAAAAAAGTAATTTGGCTAACTTATAATAAAGTCACATCTTAGAATCCGGAAGGAGGTGGTAATTAGAAGACGCACTTACACAGCTGATCTCTTTTCTTCTATTGAAAGCGAAAGTTAAACTAAAGGTATATATTTCTCAAAACAAGGAGTTGTTATCATGAAGAAGTTATTACTCGTGCTGGCCGT
>JAFGNW010000114.1 GCA_016926795.1 Candidatus Zixiibacteriota bacterium | reverse complement strand
CTGCGAGAGAGCCTTGGTGGGGAAGAGGTACAGGGCGCGAGCGCTGGGGTTTTTCAGAATCTCGCTTATGACCGGTATGTTATAACAGAGCGTCTTGCCCGAGGCGGTGGGGGTGACCACAACCGTGTCATGACCCTCACGGACCGCCTCGATCGTTTCCAGTTGATGGGTATAAAGCTGTTCGATGCCTTTCTTGTTCAGGGTAGCCGTTAATCTTTTATCGAGGTAATCGGGGAAATCGATGTATTTGGGTGCTCGGGCGGAAATGGATTTCCAGTGGGTTATGTTTTTGTTAATAGCGCGGTCGTTTTTAAGCAGGTCGATTAACTGTTCAAGGTTCATAATTCCATCCCGTTGCGGTTAGACGACACCGGTAAGTTTGCGGCTGCAGATATCGCAAAATTTTTCACCCTTGTTGTCAATGTCCAGCATCATCTGGCTGAAATAGTTGACGCATTTGGAATTGCGGCATTCCGGAAGTTCGTACAGGTGCGCCAGCCGATGTATCGCTTCCTTGAAAAGGCGCGGGTAGATTTTACTTTCGTCCTCGGGCAAGCCGTAAAATTCCTGCCGCAGATGATACAGCGACACCACCGCCGTACCGGACAGCCGGTCCACATAACTTATAACATAGTTTTCTTCCGGTACATACAAATCTTCTTCGCAGACGGCAATCACTTTTTCGCGGTTATTAGCTTTGGCGCGCTCGATTTTGGCGAGAATGACCTGGGCGTAATACTGGTTGCGGACGACATTGAAACTTTCTTCGGGCATTTTCATGCCCTTGAGAATGTCAACCGAGCGGTTAAAAACCGGGCCGAGATTGGAGGCCAGTTTGTTGACCATCATAAAATCCACCTCACCCATCGGTACCACGACAACTTTGGAACGGAGAAGAGACGCCATAACGCTCCTTAATCAGCCAGGAAAAAGCGGGATTTGGAACCGGTCGGGGACACCCTGATTTCCGCTTTAGCGGCGCATTTCGGGCACCAGCCGACAAAAGCCGTTCCGGCTTTGTTCAAATAAATGCGGTTATAGACGTTGCAGCATTTGAAATGAATCCCGATAAACGGTCGCTTTTTGCCAGTATCTTCTATCATTTTCTTGCTCTATAGATATATAAAATCACTCGTTAAAACAAGGGGAAACGGGGCTTAAACATATCAATCATCTTCACTTTCCAGGCTGTACAGTTCTTTCATAATGGAAACCGAAGACGAAGACCCCAGGCGGGTGGCGCCGGCTTCGAGCAGTTCCCGGCATCGCTGCAGGGTTCTGATGCCGCCCGAGGCCTTCACCTCGATTTCTCCCGCGGCCGCCCGGTGCAGGGTTTTGACCTGCTCGACGGTCGCGCCGCCGAAAAAGCCGGTGCAGGTTTTGACGAACTGCGCGCCACCGTTTATGACGGCCCGGGCGGCTTCGACTTGCTTTTCCTTGGAGAGTTTCCCGGCCTCGATGATTACTTTCAAAATCACGTTGTAGGGAAGGCTCTTCCGAACTTCCTTTATCTCCGATTCGACTTTTCCGAACTGATTGGAAGCCAGCCAGCCGATATTGGCTACCATATCGATTTCACGGGCGCCGTCGCTGACGCCCTTGACGGCTTCAGCCACTTTCATATCGGTGCGGCTGGCTCCGAGGGGGAAGCCGGAGACGGACAGAATCTGGACCCGGCTGTCTGACAGGGTCTGCCGGGCCAGCCTGACCCAGACAGGATTTATAGCAATCGAGTAAAAATCATATTCTACGGCGTCCCGGCAGAGTTTGACGATATCCTCTTCATTTACTTCCTGGTGTAATAAGGCATGGTCAAAACGACGGTTCAGGCCCGACAGGCTATTATTCATGCGGTTTCTCCTATCAGCTAATTTACCGTAAATTATTGTAAAGTTAACGGGGAGTATAATAAAAAAAGCGGCTCGGTTTTCTGCCGTGCCGCCGAATCTCGAATACGGAGCTTAAGGATATTGTCTATCTTCAGGATTTTTTCCGGTCTATCAGTGTTTCGGTGTAGTCGCCTTCCACGATGACGTTGAAGCCGGTAACTTCGCCGGTTTCCTTAGTCACTTTTCGGTCACCGTTCATTTTCCAGTTTTCCCTGAAAGAAACCGCCACGCCTTCTTTATAAGCGAAATACATGACACCTTTCATATCCATCCGGTCAATGCCCTCCCTGATACCTTTGGCTTTCTCGACCGTGTAGGGTTTGATGGGAATAACCATGTTGCCTTCATATTCGATAACCACGCAATCATACCCTTTTTCCCGGGCAAATGATTTAACTTTATAAGTGGTCGAGGAGAGACTGGATTCATCGTCAATCAGGACTTTGGTGGTCTGGGTCCAGGAGTACCCGACAAATACCTCCCCGTCGGGGAAAACCGGCAGTCCCTGCTTGTAAGATTCCCTGATGTAATCGGCCCAGGCGGAATCTATCGGTTCGGGAAACTCCACATCGATGGTCTTGCCGTTGGGTTTGAAATAGACGATACGTTCCCAGGCTTTCTTTTCACCGTTCTGGATGGTGGAATCTTTGGTGGTAATAACCTCGGATGACCGGGTAGAGGTAGAATATACTTCAAAGGTGCTATCCTCAAGTACCCTTTTGACGACGTTGTCGATTCGGTATTCGGTCACGCTGGAATGTTCCTTGGTGACCGTGTCGGCCTCAAGCACCTTGAGGTTCGATTTTACGGTGGTTGCGTAAATCATTTCATAGCCGGCTTTATGTTTGTACCGGAGGACAACTTTTTTTGTCCCCTGGTCACAGGTGTAGGTAAAGAAAAGGGCAAGCAGGATTACCGGCAGGCTTATTTTTTTGTACAAGGCATAACTCCGTATTTTTTTATTATTTCCCGTCCGATTTATTTTCAGGGTAATAAATCGGATAAAATTCCACATTGCTCAAAATGCCCCGGCGAACCCAGAAGAATAATTCCTTTTATTAAATTTCTCTGTTCCGCTGGGGTTAAAATAACATTATCGTTATCGTCATTTTCTGTCGCCGCGGCTACCCGAGACGTTCCTTGGTAAGAGAGAACGTTTACGGTAACGGGTTTATTTTGAGTGGATCCGAAAATCAGGGCGGTGAAGAAAATAACCAGCGAGGCGGCCACCGAGACCAGAGAACGATAAAACGCTCTTTTGTTGTTCCGGCGCTGTTGTTCCAGGTTGGTGACGGCTGTTTCGGTTTGATAGGTCTCGACGGTTTTGGCCGATATCAGGGCAGAAACCTCGTTGAAATAGTCCTCGCCGGGGTCGGGGGCAGAGTTCCCGGACAATATATTACGTAACCGCAGGGCTAGTTCATATTCGGCCCGGCAGGTCCGGCACTGTTCAAGATGCCGGCGGACTTCCTCAGCTGTGGATATATCTAATTCTTCGTCAATGTAGTCGTCGATCACATCTGTTATATGGCGGTGAGTCATCGCTACTCCTTTGACAGGCGGTTTTTTAGTATTTTTTTCAGCTTAGCTCGGGCAATGTGGAGATTAGAACGAACAGTGGCTTCGGGGCACTCGAGAATCGCGGCTATCTCGGTCTTTGAGAATCCTTCGATATCGTGAAGGACCGCCGTGATTTTCTGCCGGGGGGGCAACTGGTCAAGGGCTCTTCTAATTTCCTCCATCACCGTTTTATCTTCATAGAGGTCGCTTGGGGTTCTGACCCGCCGGGACATATATATCTGAATATTCCCGGGCAAAGATGACGGGTCGTCCGTCAACTCTCCATGGATCTTGCGCTTCCTTAGCAAGTCGATAGAATAATTGGCCGCGACTCTAATCAGAAACGAGCTAAAATTACTTACATGTTTTAACTCCTGTCTTTTGTGATATATTCTTACGAAGGTCTCCTGTACTACTTCGTCGGCATCCAGGTGATTCCCCAGCATTTGATAAGCCAGGGCGTATATCTTTCTCTGGTACCTCTTTACCAGAATCGCAAAGGCAAGATTATCACCATCACTGAACGCCTTTACCAATTCGGGGATTGAATCTTGCATACCCCGATCAAAATTTCCTTTTATATATGACGAACAAGTTAGTTGCCTGTTCAAGAGATAAACGTATTTTACTGTTTTCTTAAACAAGAGTAGCGCATAAGCTTGATTTTGTCAATCTTTTTTTGAGACAATAAGTTATAAGGATTTTTAGGGGTTCGGAACGGTTTATTTGTTTAAATATCGAGTATTTTTTTTAAATAATTGTTATATCAGTTGTTAGATAACCGAACCGGCCGTTTAAAATCGACCTGTCGGCCGCTATTATTTAAGGAAATATGATTCTGTAGCAAAAAGGATTGTCGGGGTGGTAGTTACAACCTGTGACGTTTTGCCACTAACAAATCTGTTGACAGAATCCGATAAGTTAGTTAATATAGAAATCTTAGGGGCCATAGTTCAGCTGGGAGAACGCTTGACTGGCAGTCAAGAGGTCGGGAGTTCGATCCTCCCTGGCTCCACCAAAATTAAAACCCCCGTCCGGTTCCGGATGGGGGTTCTTTTATGCGATGCGGGAAAAAAGTATGGGGCTTTTAATTCGACGGTAAATTCTGTTTGTTTTTGATTTGTCTAAGTCTTCGTTCGGCAATGGGATAATAGATTAAAAAGCCGAGTCCGGCGAAAATAAAAATCAAGCCCAGGGCGGCTTCCTCGGTGAATTCGCGAGGAAATAACTGGCTTATCAGTGCTGCCAAGCCTATGCCTACCAATACCATACCCCATTTGATACTGGACAGTGAATGAAGCTCGAACTGGGCTGCGAAGAAGTTCTGAATTCTCTCGTTTTCGATACCCCGCTCCAGTATTTTATGCCGGGTTCTGCTGTCAATTACTATCTTAACGATAGCGACGACTGAGAAGAATACTATCCCGACTATTAAAACGTCAGATTGCATTCTCAAACCTCCTTTATTTAGATTTTCATTATTTCATAACTTCTGTTTAATCAGACAGATAAACCTATAAAAAGTTACATAAAAATAACCAAAATAAATGCAACCTTTGACCTCGAAAAACAGTCCATTAATACATGGGTGTAGATATGACCGAAGAAAAGCAGCTTGTTAAAGACATTCTGGATGGTAACAGCGAGGGTTACCGGATTTTTATACATCAGTATAACCGCCTGGTAAATCACGTGGTTTTCAAGATGGTTTCCAATGAGGCGGACCGGGAGGATATCAGCCAGGAGGTCTTTGTCAAAGCTTACCGTAATCTGCCTAACTTCAAATTCGATTCGAAAGTCTCCACCTGGCTGGCTCGTATCGCTTACAATACCTGTTTGAATTACCTTGAAAAAAAGCAGATTCCGCTTTACCAGGATGTGGTCGCCGAGGGAGCTTGTATCGATGAAAATCCCGGTTTCGAAGTCAAACCGGATCAGTTCACGATAGACAGAAATATGGCTTATAAGCTCTGCCGGGAGATAGATGAACTACCGGTCAATTATGGTCTGATCCTGTCGCTTTATCACCTGCAGGAGATGACCTATAAGGAGATTTCGGATATTTTGAGCATGCCCGAGGGAACGGTTAAAAGTTATCTCTTCCGGGCTCGGAAGTTATTAAAAGACAGATTGGTGAGAAATTTTTGTCTGGAGGATTTATGTCTTTAAGTCGCGTCAGCGATGAAGAGATTCAGGAGTATCTCGACGGGAATCTGGGTTCGAGGGAAATCGCCGATTTACGCTCCAGGCTCGATAATTGCGATAAGTCTCAGGAAAAACTGCGGGAGTATGTATATCTATATAAAGCTCTGAAATGCGAGGAAACCCATAATCTTTCGCCGACCCTGGTGGAAGCCATAATGGAAAACCTGCCGCCGCTTGAAGAACCTAAAAAGAAACTCAACGTCTCTTATATTTTCGCCGGAGTGGTCGGTTTAATAACCCTGGTCGGGTTGTTGCATTATTTTATCGATTTGACCCCTTTTGTCAAACAGCTCGCAGCTTTCCCCGTCTTTCACCTCAGGTTAAACTGGGATATATTTAATCCCCTGGTAAAACTTATCCAGAAGTTAAACGCTGAATATTACCTGGTGGGCTTTATTGCGCTGGTTTTAATGCTTATCAAAGTCGTGGATTTCATGCTGCTTGACCCGGAGTACCGAAAAATAAATCACTGATCGGTTAACAATCTGAAGCTTTCAATTCTGTCGAGGCGGAAAGTTCTTTCCGCCTTTGCTTTTTCACAAAAAGCGTTGATATAGAAAATAGCGCCCAGACAGTGTACCTCGATGGGACGGATAACCCGAGCCTGGGCTGCTTTACCCACCCCGGCGTATACTATCTCTACCGGCAGGTTGTTATCGATCGCCTGCTTGAGGGGCAGGTATTCTTCGGGTAACTCCCGCTGCTCGACTTTCCATTGTGACATCGTATAAGTCGTCAGCAATTTCTTGAATTCCCTGAGGTTGGCGACCGGCGGGAATTTCTCCTTGATGCGAAGGAACAGCTTCCAGACCATGAGGGCATCCGAGAGGGCGCGATGGTTCTGAAATTCGACAATATCAAACTGTTTCGATAGCGAAAGCAGCGAATAAGAGGGGAGTTGCGGGAAGAAGCGTCGGGCTATATCGACCGTATCAATAATCAGATTGTCACCGAAAGTCAGGCCGGTTCGGTCCAGTTCGCAACTGATAAAGGAGATATCGAACGGGGCATTGTGGGCGATTAAAATGGAATCTTTCCCGCAGAAATCGATAAAGCGTTCCAGGACCGGCCTGACGGTTTCCTGTCCGGCCACCATCTCATCGGTGATGCCGTGGATTTCAATAACATCTTCGGGTATCGGCCGTTCGGGGTTAATAAGGGACTGGAAAGTCTCGTACTCGTCCCGGCCGGGTTGAAATTTGACCGCCCCGATTTCCACCACCCGGTTGGCAGCCGCCCACATCCCGGTCGTCTCGGTATCAAAAGCGATAAAAGTCCGGCTGTTCAAAAAGGTTTTTGTCGGTTCTCTGGCTGTCATGGTCACAAAGTAACGTTTTTAATTCAATTGACAATTTTTTTTTTGACATGTATCTTTAAACAGGAGGCTTAAGATGAACGCAGAAGAAATGAAAAAACACCCCCGAAGGGTTCACAGCAAACCGGTAGAATCTTTTGCCAGCCGTTACAATGACCTGGCCGGTTCCGGCCTTCAGGACTTATAATCCGTAAAAATAAACTGGCTATCTCGCTGTATTTCAATACAGTCTTTAAGTATATTTTGTAAATGAGAAAATAAAATAGATGGAGTAAAATATGGCTATCGTGTTAAACGGGTCGGGACTGACAATCGAAAAACTGGTGAAGATTGCCCGACACAACGAGCCGGTCGAGCTGGCACCCGAAGCCAAAGAACGCATAAACAAATGCCGGGCAATGCTCGAGAAAAAAATCGAAGCCGGGGAAATCATGTACGGAGTCAATACCGGTATCGGTGAATTTTCCGAGGTGGTGCTTACCGATGAACAGGTTCGTGACTTTCAAAAATATCTGATTTATAACCATTCAGCAGGCATCGGCGACCCGGCCCCGATCGAGTATGTCCGGGGGGCAATGGCCGCCCGGGTGAACGTCCATGCGCACGGCAACTCGGGCTGCCGGCCGGAAATTACACAGACGCTGGTGGATATGCTCAACAAGGGCGTGACACCCTTCGTGTGCCAGAAGGGTTCGGTCGGTGCCTGCGGTGATTTGGCCCCGATGGCCCAGATTGCTTTGCTCATGATGGGGGAGGGGAAAGCATATTATAAGGGGGAACTGCTCGACGGAAAGGAAGCGCTGGATAAAGCCGGCATCCCGGTACCGGGGTTGAAAGCGCGCGACGGCCTGGCGGTTATCAACGGCTCCAACGTATTGACAGCGATGAGTGCGATTTTCCTTTACGACGCCGAACGCTGGCTGAAACAGGCGGAGATTGCCTGCGCCATGTCGTTGGAAGCCCTCAAGGCCAACATGAAACCCTATACACCGAAACTTCACGAGGCCCGCGGTTTTGCCGGGGCGGTGCGCAGCGCCAAAGCCATCGGCAAACTGGTCGCGGGGGGAGACCTGGCCGAGAATCGCGTCAAATGCAAGGTGCAGGACGCTTACTCGATGCGCTCCACGCCGCAGGTTATCGGTGCCGCCCGCGACGCCCTCAACTACGCCCGCAGCCAGGTGGAAATCGAACTCAACGGCGTGGGGGACAATCCGGTCTTTTTCCCCGATGAAAACCTGCAGCTTTCCGGGGCTAATTTCCAGGGCACGCCGGTATCGCTTCCGATGGATATGGCCGGAGCGGCGATTACGATGGTTTCGGTCATGTCCGAACGCCGCATGAACCGTCTCAACAACCCGGCCCTGTCGGTCGGTCTGCCGCCGTTTCTTACCAAAGGGGCGGGAATGTTCTCCGGGCTGATGCTGAGCCAGTACACGGCCGACGCGCTCATCGTCGAGCAGCGGATATTGTCCATGCCGGCTTCGGTGCAGTCGATTCCGGCCGCCGCCGACCAGGAGGATTTTGTCTCGATGGGGATGAATACGGCCATCAAGAATTTCCAGATTCTCGACAACGCATACGGCGTCCTTGGGATAGAGTTCATGGCCGCCGCCCAGGCGCTGGATTTCCGCGATTACGAATTCGGCCGGGGCGTGCAGAAAGCGCGCGAGGTGGTCAGGAAATATGTGGACTTCCTCGATATCGACCGGCCGCTTTATCCCGACCATACCAAGATGAAAGAGCTGGTCAGATCCTGCGAGATACTTGACGAGGTCGAGAAAGTCGTCGGACCGTTGGGGTAGAATCAAAGTGTCAGGTCTCAACCCGCTGATGCGGGTAAGGACCTGACACAACCTTCAATATATCAAAAATAATAGATTTTCTTTATTTGTCCCATACTCCTTTGCCAAGTTGTCCGTAGGTTATCACAGCATAAAAAAGCCGCCTTTATAATCAGGGCGGCTTTTTTAGATACAGTATAGGGGGTAGTTTTTATTCGTCTTCGAGGATGACGGCGGTGCCGTAAACCAGCAGTTCGGCGGCCCCCTGCATCATCGAGGAGGTCGAAAAGCGGGCCATGACGACGGCGTTGGCGCCCAGGTCCTCGGCTTCTTTGACCATCCGGTCGAGCGCCTGTTCGCGCGACTCGGCCAGCATTTTGGTGTACTCGACTATTTCACCGCCGATCATGCCGCGGAAAAAGGCGCCGATATCCCGTCCCAGGTGCCGGGCGCGAATGGTATTGCCCCGGACCAGCCCCAGAATCTTGACAATTTTTTTGCCGGGGATGTTTTCTGTGGTTGTGATTATCACCTTTTTACCTCCCGGTAACGTTCACGGTTGTACGCAAACAGGCGCTCTCGGATGAAAGAAACCAGAAGGGTGACCACGCCCAGGATGAGAGTCGCCAAACCAGCCTTGACCCAGAGGGTCACCTCGGGGTCGATATAGATTTCATATAAAGCGGTAAGGCCGCCGAAAAACAACAAAATAATGGCGCCGAGCGACAGAAAAATCCAACCGAATCCCCGTTCCAGTTTACGGTACAGGGAATGCCAGTAGTTTTCCCAGACTTCTTCGGGAAGGTCGGCGTAAGTCATAAGACCGGTTACCTCCTTCAATTTTTTAAATTCGTCCAGCTCCCTCCTGAGCTCCGGATCCGTCACCAGGGCCGCTTCGAACTCCTGGCGCTCTTCATCGGATAACTCACCATCGACGTACCCTGCCAACAGTTCGCGTAGGTGCTTATCCATTATTACTCCGTTCCATCAGTTTTGCGAGTTTCTTCCGGGCGTAATAAAGTCGCGACATCACTGTCCCCCTGGGGATGTTCAGGATGCCCGCGATTTCATCGTAGGACATGCCCCGGAAATGTTGTAACATGACTATCTCCCGGTCCTCGAACGGGAGTTCAAGAAGAGCCCGGTTAAGGCAAGAAATCATCTCCGCTTTTATCAAATCCTGTTCGGGGTCGTGAGTGTCAACCAGCAGGTAAGCGTTATCGTCAACATCGACCATTCTTTTCCTCTGCCGGGTGCGGCGTTTCAGCCAGGTGCGGGAGAGGTTGACAACGATTCTGTAGAACCAGGGCAAGAACGGCTGGCTTTCGTCGTAGGTTTTGGCCGAGCGGTAAACGCGCAGAAAGGCTTCCTGGGAGATGTCGAAAGCGTCGTCGCGGTTACCCACCAGGCCCAGGGCGATTTGATAGGCCAGCTTTTTGTGGCGTTCCACCAGCCGGCCCAGCGCCTGCTTGTTGCCGGTTTTAATATCCATGACCAGGCTAATATCCGTTTCCATAGTTTCTTTTTCCTTCTTAATATCCATACTACGAAAGCCCGGTAATATTCAAAAAAATTCGAAAATTTTTTTGTTTTTGGGCGGATAAACCGGCTATTCTGTAAGTCTTATTATTGTATCAATTTATAAGAAAATTAGGGTTGTAAGGAAAGATAAAAATAGGGATTTTTATGGATTTTACCTATGCTCTAGAAAGAGCATCCCCTCTTCTTTGAGATACCCACAGCCAACGATGAATCGCTCTGGTATACATATAATATGTGATTGACAAAGAGTTGTTAATCTAATAATGTTTTAGAGGTATTCTTTATTATTGATATATAAAAGAAGCTATTGTGGTAATACTTCAATATTTCTAAAAAAGGTAAATATAATGGATTTGTTCTCCTTTATTTTAGGATTCGGTAGCTTGTGCGTAGCTGCTTTAAGTTTATTTATAACATATAAATCTAGATCTAATAAACTAAGAGAAATGTTATTTCAAAAGCAATATGATGTAATATCGGAAATTATAATATTGCTGCATAATTATTATACACAAATACAGAATTTCATTGTATCAAAAGGATTTAGATTAAATAAACAAACTAGACCTGAATTACGATTAAGTACAAAAGAAAGTAGAATAGAATTACAACAGATATTACACAGAACAAATGTATTTTTACTAAACGACATTTTAAGATCTATTTCAAATTTCCTTTGGCACGTAGATGCTATATCACCTATAGAAGATTTTGAAAGCCAATATCCTTCTGAAATAGTAAATTCAAAAGATCCTGGTTTGTTGATATCAAAAGAATTTAAAAAAGTAAATGATTCAATAAGACGTTATATTGGAGTAGAACAATTATCTAAAGAAAATCTAAATATCATAGAGTATAAGAAATAATTTTTATAGTTGATTATTAATGGAGTTTATAATGGAAAATAAATTTGTGGAAGAATATAATACTGTTTTTTCTGATTATATTTCAATTCTGCGAAAAATATTAACATTAACAGAAAAACTAAAAATTATATTAAATGATAATTGTAAAGAGAGTAATTTTTTCAATACAGCTACAAAATTTGCAGAAATATCAATCGATACATCGCATTGCATAATTGATTATTTAAGTTCTGGTTATATCGCACACTCTTTTATTCTACTGAGATGGCTTTTAGAGATGTCACACTTATGCTATTATTTGGAGATGAATCCTAAGGAATATGAAAAATGGCTAAAGGGTGAACATATAAGACCTAAAGATATTGGAAGTTATATAGAAGGGATTGGTTTCCATCCTTGGAAAGAAACATATTTTGATTGGAGTAATGTTGTTCATGGAAATGCAAATTTTGTTGAATCTTATGATGTGATATCAAAGAAATCATCTAAGAACAATTCAATTATTTTGATTGGTAATGCAATAATGAATTTAATTTGGTTTACACAGAAATTTAATTTTAATTTCGGGCAAATACTTAAACCTCATTTAGGTAATCAGCATAATGAGATAGTTAAAGAATACAATGAAATTGATGATGAAATTACAAAATTAACTGATTCTCAAAAAAATAGAGAACGAGACGTAATGAATTCATGAGTTTACCCCTCGTACCAACAAGTTGAAGTAGGGCAGGAGCCTCCTTGTGCTCCTGCCTATTTTATGCGGTCGAAGACAGAACACCACGGCTTTAGCCGTGGATGAATGAGCCCATCCTGTTATTCGCTGCGAGCTAAGCGACGT
>JAFGNW010000113.1 GCA_016926795.1 Candidatus Zixiibacteriota bacterium | reverse complement strand
CGATAGCTGCCCGAGACTGATAACCGTGGCTCCAAAAACCCCCCAGGATGAACCGGGATTCATAGGTCGCCATACATACCAGTGCAGGCTGTGGTCCCAGGTGTTATAGAGGCCGTATGTCATCGTCGCGTCATCATAACCCACGGCGGTTATAAAATGGTCGGTGCTGCCGTCGCCGTCGGTATCGACCAATAATACCACCGGTCGATTGTTATCTATTTCCGCTTTATAATCTTCCCAGCTGAATTGCGAGAAATAATAATTATCCGCATATGGAGTCAGTGAGGGGTCAATATCATTGACATAATCCCTGAACGCGTTATCCATATCGCTGAACCAGCTCCAGCCGTAATAGTTTCCAAACGCACTTCGCGAAGTGCTCATGAAATCGGCCACGCAATTATCTGTATGTGTACCGCCCGTTTCCGAACGGTCGGTCTGCATGTTCGGCGAATAATCAATCGGGCAGGCATAATCCTGATAATGGTCTGAAGCCGGGCTTCCGCAAACGGGGTTATTGCTGTCATCGGCAATCATGGCGTTGACCGCCGAGTTCTGGCTGGTGGCATCGCCAGGCACCAGGGTCGGGTAACCGTGCGAATCATAATAACCGATTAACATTCCCAGCGCGGTCGGGCCACAACCGTGCTGCCAGAGGTAAGTCGGCACACCCGAAATAACCGTCTGAGCCTTCTTATCGAGCTGCAGACCGGGGTCCAGACCGGGTGGCGGTTCCGGACCGGTAGTGCTCTGCTGAGCCATAGCACCCGCCCACAATAAAGTAACAAACAGAACTGCAAACGATATTTTTTTCATAAGACCCATCTCCATCTTTAAACTATCGAGTAATTCAGATTAAATGCCGTATTGTCGAAGTCATGTATGATAATAATATAATACCCGGATTAGGAAATTCATATAAAAAAGGCCGTCTGCAGTGTGAGACGGCCTTCTGTTTGAACTTTATCACGGGCAAGGCGCCAGCGGCAGATGCGATATGTACAGATAATCAATCAGACGGGTGATATCGGAAATATCCGGTTCGCCGCCACTGACGTTGACATCGGCCTCCGGTAGACAGCAGAGCGGGTTGTGACTCAAATAGAGGTAATCGATCAGGCGGGTGATGTCGGAAATATCCGGTTCCTCGAGCGGTGAACAGTCCACATTACCGGTCACCCCGATACAACAATTGCCGCCGCCGACGGGGCATATTATCAGTGCCCTTTCAATCAGCGTTACAAGTCCCCTACCCAGATAAGTAAGAGATGGAACATACGGCAGGCTGGGATTCAGGTCTATGAAATTTAGAATATCGGGATAGTCCATCGGGTAACCTAACATTTCAACCATATAAGGAAGACCGGAAGAGTAAAAGATATTTACATCGTAACGGTCATGATAATATGTTTTGTGAGGCCCGGAGACATAATAAGCGTCGTTATGGAAGTCAGCGGCATGCACCCCGGTAGCAACCGGGATAGTATAAGGCTCGCCTTCGGCCATATCGAAATACGGGTCGGAAATGCAGAACGAGGCTCTCATTTCACATACCCCCGCCAGCGTGACATAATGACCCCCGATACGCGTCCAGACGCCATCGGAACCATATTGCCAGAAACCCAAAAGAAGAATGACATTCTGATTGTTCAGGACTTCATCCCTGACAGTGACAATAGAATCCCATTCGGAAATAGCGATTGAGCGAACGGTAAAACTGTCGTCCAGACCTCGGTTAATGAGCCAATTATTAACACCGGCTTCCATATTCCCGGCAGAAGTCCCAAAACCGCCTATGCCTCCACCGTTGGTGGCACAATAAGTACCTCTGGCTAGGGTATCGACCAGGGGTTTGACATTTGCCGTATCATGGTCGTCGATACCTGCCTTCAACGCCGGCACCAGCGGATAATTATCCACAATAGCGGGCGGCGGTGTCCCGCCGGTTTCGTACTTGGAATCGAACCACCAGAGACAGTTGGCCAAAGCCACCGGGCCGTCGTGAGTCCAGCGTCCGTCGGGCAGTTTCCAGTTGTTCTGAACATGGTCGAAATCAGGTACACCCGAGGGAGCGTAATCGGTATAGGATGGTTTATAATAGGTGCAGGTATCATCAGGAGCGAAATTTAACACCGCCGCGTAAACATCCGGCCGGGGGCCGATATGTTCACTGGCCGGGTGGGTTCCCGATTGCTGGTACAACCCGGTATTTATCAATAAATGCCGAACCGTGTCCACCCCGAATGGCGTCGAAAAGGGGTCGTTATACTGGTAAATACTTTCCACAATCGCCACCGCGGCGGCGACATTGGGGGCGGCGCTCGAGGTGCCGCTGAAGGAATTGGTGTAATCCCAGTTCGAATCCGGCCACTCGTTATAATAAGTACCATAACCGGTGGTGGTTACGGCTTCCCCCCAACCTTGCAAATCAAGCCGGGAACCGTAATTGGAAAAATCCATCCGGGAACGGTCCACATCGGTGCCCCCGTACGTACTCGGGGCATGACCGGCACCGACTATTATGGCCCCGGAATGATTGACCGGGTTGAACGGTGCATGGCCGGTATTGTAAACGGCGTCATCCAGATTCTGGTATCCGTTGCCGGCGCATTCGACCACGTGTATACCGTTACCTACGGCCGTCAGGACGACCTGGTACCAGGGTTCGTACCATTCAATCGGCACCAGACCGGTGTCGGTCGGGTTGCCGGAGTTCCAGTTGGGACCGGCCAGCTGCTGTTCAATCAACATCACATCGCCGCGCCAGATTCCACCCATAGTCATAGCGTTGGTCATGGCGACCCCCAAAAGCCACGCCGGACCGCTGACACCATCATTAAGGTAAGTCGGAGCTACCTTTATCTGAACCTGCGGGCAAGCGCCGGTAATACCCAAAAAGCCGCTCACGCTAATCAACTCACCGAGTACCGCCGTACCGTGACGTTTGTCATTATAATAATCCGAATAAGTATAACCGATAGGGAAAATAGTGGCGTAATTGGTCATGGCTGTGTCGAAATCGTAATGATGTAAATTCCAGGAATATTCGAAATCACAAACCGTAACCATCATTCCTTTGCCGCCCCCTCTTAACCAGGCCAGCTTGGCCCCGATACCGTCCGGTGATGGATTTAGATACCCCTGATTAGGCACATAATTGGCCCAGAAAGGCAGCGGCATAGGCAGCGGTTGCGGCCGGGCAATCTCGACCTCATCGAGGGTGTTAAGCCGGTTGATTAAATCCTCCGCCGATGTTCCTTCGGGAACATTGATAATAAAGTAGTTGTTGAGATTGGCTATTTCCCGGTTGTGGTACTCTTCGGCGGTCTTAACCATTTCCGTAATCTTCTGTTCCTGGTCGCCGGTCAACCGCATCCATTTAACGCCGGCTTCGGTAAGAACCTTAAGGGAGCTTACCGCTTGACTTGATTTGATCGCAACGCCCTCTCTGTCATAAGGACAACCTTCCGGGTTGATACCTACATTAAGCCGGTCGAGAAATTTAACGGAAATATGCTGATTACTATAGCCGGGCGGTATCACGGCTTTCTCAGGTTTTTCCGGTAATATACGGGCTTTTAAACCGGCAGCCATGGTAGCCGAAATCATGAGCGTCAGACAGAGGAGAATCAAAGTGAGGACAGTAAATAGCTTGATTGACATAATACATCCTCCAGTTAATTTTTATTTATTAATATCTCAAAATATCCCTGAAATCTTTTTTCACCATACGGAAAGACCAAGGCGGATAATTTCGTTTAGCGTGATAATTATCAATGTTGAAAGGCGAAAGAAGATACCCGCTTTATATAAATATAAATATTTATAACCTCAGGTCAATGTTTTTCTTATTGCCCGAACCTTAATTCGGTATCGGGAGTCTATTATCAATATATCGTCCAAAGCTACAAACAGGTGAACCGACCGCCTATCATGAATAATAAAAAACCACCCCTGCTTGTTTCATCAGGAGCGGTTTTCAATAAATCATTCTCAATTATTACGGGCAATCGGGTAAGGGCGGATGAGCTAAGTACAAGTGGTCAATCAGCTTGGTAATATCGGCTATATCCGGCTCACCACCGCTTTTATTGACGTCTCCTTCCTCCAGACAGCACAGCGCAGTATGACTCAAATATAAATAATCTATTAACCGGGTAATATCGGCAATATCCGGTATTTCTTCTTCGGAACAGTTGGTGTTACCGGTGTAGCCGACACAACAGCCGGCCGAGATAACTTCGATATCATCAACATACCAGCCCTCCCGAGTTACATACCCATCGGTACCGAACCGGAACATTAATTGCACCACGCCCGAATAAGCGGATAGGTCCACCGTAACCTCGCTCCAGTCGTAAGCACCAGAAAAGCAGGGCGTGCCGGGTTCAAACGGACTGGCCGGATTGTCCACTATCTCATAGGGATAACCACCCTCAGGTGTAATCTGGGTCCATTGGCCGTCGCCGGTGGATATCATCAGGATGCCGCCGTCCCAGGCTTCACTGCCGGTTCCAATCTCGGCGTCAATCCAGTGCCAGAACTTCAGCTCGGCATAATCAGGCAGTAAAAAGGGCGGGGATATCAAAGCTGCATCGAGGTTGTCGGAGTAAAAGTCCGAACCCCACCCCCCGGCTTTCCAGCTGTTTGTACTGCTGTGAGAACGGTAGTTTTCCATATGCCATTCGTCGTTGTATGTCAGGGTTTGGGAGCGGTGGGTCCAGAAATTCTCACCGCTTTCAAAATCATCCGCCAGACCGGGAGTGTCCCCGATGAAAATATAAATCGAATCTTCGGAAACATATCCACCGTCAGCGTTTACAGTTAGCTTTAAAAGAGCCAGGTGCGGGTCCGGACAGGAAGAACCGACATCAAAAACAAACGGTGACTGACAGGTGCTGAAGCCGCCCCAGGGAATGAACGGGTCGAAGGTTGTCCCGGATGTTATGATACTGATATACGGGTCAGTCGAGGAAAGCGTTCCAACCGCGTTTTCAGCTTCAAAACCGTAGTTTTGAATCGACACTTCGAGCTCGATGCCCGTTTCGCCGGGACTGATATGTCCGTTCTCATAAGGATTCTCCGTCACGGTCATATTGACGCATGAAAGAATCGGTTCGGTCTGAGGTTTGATGTCGATAATCATATGGTCCTGCTCAGCGGGACAAAGGCTGTCCGGTTCCCAGTAACAATACAGGCTGTCGAGTATGTACCAGGTATTGAAGGCGCTGTTTGTCCAGCCGTAATTCATATGATACTGATACTGGTCGCCGACCTGACGGTAGCCGTCGCAGATAATCGAATGGCGACTGATGAAATAATCAGTCGGTTGACCGTTGTCTATTTGTTCCTTGACGAGGTTGTACCAGTCGACCAGGCTGTACTGGTAGCGGGAAACCAGAGAGGCACCGGCGTTGTATTTGAAATAAGTTACGAAAGCTTTCAGGGCGGCGCTCGCATATGAACCCGACCCACAGGCACCGTAATCCATATCACAGGCAACGCCGACCTCATAGTTTAATTCCGCCAGGGCATTTTCCTCTATCGGCGAACAGCCCCCATCGCAGTTATCGGGAATATATGCCCAGGAGTATGGGTCGGAGAAATCAGCAGACAGGATTTCGCCGGGAGTGCTGCTGCCGCAGGAATTATCACCGGGCCAGTAATAAGAATAGCTGCCATTGCCTTCAACCGGCCACTGCCAGAATTTCATAATCTGGGCAACCGCGGTCGCAACACAACCAACCACCGTCAAACCGCCGTCCCCCATCGGGCATAAATTATTATACGGCGCCCGCTGATGCCAGCTGGAAGTCAGCAACGGTCCGGCATCAGTCACCGCCAGGCTCTGAAGAGAATTCGTTTTGGCGCTGAATTCATCGGTGCCGACGGCATACTTATCCCATAGCTGTTTCTGCCCCCGACCGAACACCGCGAAATCATCGATTGACTGGACGGCCTCAAGGGAACCGAATCGCTCGGCGTAAAGACTCATCCGGGACGAGAGTACATCCCGCAACAGTTGCAAAAAGCCGTCTTCCTGGTCGGCATCGAGGTTCGATTCGTCTGAATATGCTTTTACGGGCGTCATCTCCTTCAAAACCGGTACGACTACAAAACCTCGGGGAGCAATACCGTATATACGGGCCAACAGGGTATCCCCGGAGAATAATTCATCAACCCGGATTATTTCCGGTTCGGTAACCCCGGCCCAGGTTCCTTTTAGAAATACGATCTGAGAAAGCCAGTTTTCACAGACGAGGTTCATTTCCCCGGCGTCGGCCAGTTCCCCCCTGGCGTGAGGTGACGAGAGAATCAACGATAAAACAATCACCAACGAAAAAAGCCCCAGCCCCTTAACACAATCTCTGATGAATGACATTTCGGTAACTCCTATGCTTATTTATTCAAAATAGTTTTTCCCATACAATTTTTAAATGCCTGGAAGTATGTACCGGATAAAAAAGTGAGGGGTAACATTTTATTCCCGGTTCAAGTGAGGATAATATATGAGGTATAAAAAAATAGTTATACCCTATTCCATTTTAATATAATAAAAAACTTCATTTTGTCCATATAAAAATAATAATATATCCCAACCGGTATGCCGTACTCAGGCAAATGTTAAAATAATTATGGGGAAGAATTATTCGTAGCGGAGAGCCACGATCGGGTCCACCCGGGCAGCCCGCCAGGCCGGGTACATGCCGGCCAAAAGGCCGGTCCCGGTTGAGAGAATGATGCCGATGCTCACCCACAGCGGCGAAAGGTAATAATTCCAGTCAAGCACCGCCGTTATAATCCAACCCAGCAGGGCGCCTACTATGATACCCAGCAATCCCCCCAGACCGGTCAGGGTGGCGGCTTCGACCAGGAATTGAAAGAGGATATTTGACCGCTTCGCACCGATGGCTTTGCGTACGCCGATTTCCCTGGTGCGCTGGGTCACTGAAACCAGCATTATGTTCATCACGCCGATAACCCCCACCAGCAGACCGACACAGGCCACCGCCGTGGCAACCAGTTGAACCGTAACTGTTATATCCGCCACCTCGTCCTTGAACATATCCTGGGTAAATATATGGAAATTATTATTCTCCTCGGGCATTAAATGTCGCACCCGCCTCAGGGCGTTGGTCACCTGGTCCATCGCCTCGCCGAATTGCAGCCGCGAGACGGCGCTGCACAACAAATACACCCGTTCCTCACCGGGATAAAGCCGGTCGAAAGTCGACATGGGAATGTAAATGAAATCATTCTCACTGATATTGAACAGGTCGTCGATTTCCTCCTGTACCCCGATGACCTTAAACTTGTAGCCGTTGATGCGAATCTCCTTTCCCACCGCATCCAGGCGCGTTTCAAACAGGGCGTCGGCAATATCAGAGCCGATGACGGCCACCATAGCCTTGCGTCTCATATCGTTGTTATCGATAAAGCGGCCATAAGAAACATCGCGCCCGGTCACCAGCGTCAGTTCCGGCCAGCAACCGCGGAAATCATCGGGGCTGTGAATCTCCTTGCTGCCATAGCGGGCGACATTGTTATAAGATTTTTTCTCCGGCGAAACAGCCCTGACCAGAGGACACATATTTTTTATAGCCATCGCCTCGTCCATGGTGATATTTTTACGGCGGCGATCCGTTTCGGACAGGTTGTCGAAATCGGTACCCGGTTCCCATTTATGTACGTACATCACGTTGTTGCCGATTTGCTCGATAGATTCCGTGACGTAGGCATTGAAACCATCCATAATGGTATTAATCAGGATGACCGCCCCGACGCCGATCATCACTCCGATAATCGTCATCAACGAACGAAACTTGTTAGTCCGGACGGACTCGAGGGCCAGCCTAATCCCCTCCTGTATCTCAGCCAGTGACTTAACCCATCTACTCATAACTCAGCGCCTTTATCGGGTCCAGCCGGGCGGCTTTCATAGCCGGATAAATGCCAAAAAAAAGACCTACCGAGGTTGATATGCCGAATCCCAGGGTTATCGCCAGCCAGGTCGGGGAGATGTTTATCTCCAGAAGCGACGTCAGGATATAGCGACCGATGGTATAACCCAGCCCGATACCGCACAGCCCGCCCAACAGCGAGAGAATAAGCGACTCGTAAAGAAATTGCACCAGGATATAATTTTTCCGGGCGCCGATCGATTTGCGGATGCCGATTTCGCGGGTGCGCTCTGTTACGGATATCATCATGATATTCATAATAACAATGCCGCCTATTATAATCGAGAGCAGCGGCAACGAAATCATGATAATACGATAGGCCCGGGTGACGTCGTTGATAAAACTGAGAATAGCGTCGGGAGTGAAAATATTGAAATCATCATCCGCCTCATAAGGCACCTGACGGGCGGAACGTAAAATTACCCGGACCTGGTCAATCGCCTGCTGCCGCCTTTCCAGGCTGACGGCGCTGATTATCAAATTTACGGGATTACCGGGCTGGCGGTAAAGTTTCTGATGCGTCGCCAGGGGGATAGCCACAAATTCGTCCATACCCTGCACCAGGGGACCATCGAGTTTCTCTGCTACCCCGACAATGGTGAATTCCTGCCCGCCTACCTTTATTTTCCTGCCGAGCGGGTCTTCACCCCGAAAAAGGCGTTCTTTGACCGTCTGCCCGATAAAGGCTACCTGGCGACGGCGGTGGTCGTCCTCCCAGTTAAAATACCGCCCTTCCGTTATATCCAGATTACGCATGGACAGCAGGTTCGGGGTCTCACCCCTGATTTCCACATACCGCATCCGCCGGGAACCGTATTTAACATGATCCGACTCGTAAGCTTCCGCCCCAACTTCGTCACAATCCGGACAGCCCGCCTCGATAATCGGAATCAAACCGCGGGTCAGTTTCTTTCTCTTGAGCATCTGCTGGTACTGGTTCCAATCCAGGTTAAACCCGAAGCGGCTGACATAAAAAGTATTGGAACCCATGGAAAAAAAGATGCGGTCGATACTGGTCTGTAAACCCTCCATCGAAGCCACGATGGCAATTACCGAGGTCACCCCCATGACCACCCCGAGAATGGTCAGAAAAGACCGCAGACGGTTAGCCCAGAGCGCCGTGAAGGCTTCTTTAGTGAGAGCATACAAAACCGTTAACATATTATCGCACCATGCCTTAGGATTCACCCTCGGTCATTTTTTCCAGGGAACTTTCATCAATTCTGACCGCCTCGCCATCTTTCAATTTCCTCAGGGTCTGGAAGGAACCGGATACGACTGTATCGCCCGGATTGACTTCACCCAGAGCGACGATATTCTGTTCGTCGGCGATACCGGTCGATATTTCAACAAACTCCACCTGACCGTTAATGACGCGAAAAATCCCGGATTTCTTTATTTTGTTCGTTTTTTTTCGATACTTATCCACCGCCCGGACAGTATCGGCGGCTGCAGAGGAAGTATCCGCTTCCGCATTATTCTCTTCAAGCTCCGAAGCCTGGACCTCATCGACCAGAGAATTGTTCGAATCAGCTTTCGCTGTTTTATTTTTCAGCGAATCGGGGTCGAACTCCCGGGTGACCAGAGCAGCGTACGGCACCAGCAAAGCTTCTTTTGAGACGGCCGTGGTAATATCCACCGTAGCCGACATACCCGGTCGGATTCCATCGCTGGATTCGGCAAAACGTATCTTGACCCGAAAACTGGTAGCATAGTTTTCCGTTCCCTGGCCCTGGACTTTGGCCGAGTTGCCGATTTCCACGACCGACCCCTCGAAAACCGTATCCAGAAAGGCATCCACCCTTATTTTAGCCGTTTGGTCCAGTTGAACCTTGGCGATTTCGGTTTCATCTACATCCACCTCGACTTCAAACACCGACAGATCCGATATGGTCATGAGCGTTTTCCCCTGAGTGTAAGCTGTCTGGGCCTGGGCGATTTCTCCCACCTCGGCGTTAAGAAAAGTAATGACGCCCTTCATAGGAGCGGCAATCCGGGTTTTAGCCAGATTATCTTCCATTTTTTCAAGCCTGGCTCGGCCGGTTTTTACCTGGGCGAGCATAGCATCATAATTGGCCCGCGCATTTTCGAAGGCGAAACGAGCGTTGGTGTAAGCTGTTTCCGAAGTCAGTTCCTTCTCATAAAGGCTGGCCTGGCGGTTGAATTCCAGTTTGTCCTTTTCAAACTGAGTGCGCGCGGCGTCGGCGAGGGCGGACAGCTCATCCAGTGAAAAACGCGCCTGGGCATAGTCAGCCTTTAACTGCACCGTATCGAGAAGCAGCAGGTCATCTCCTTTTTCGACCTCTGCCCCTTCGGAGATGTAAACTTCCCGGATTTGGGCCGACACCTCGGAAACGATATCGACCTTTGTCTGTGGTTCAATCCGTCCCGAAGCGGTTACGATTTCGGAAATATCGTCAATATAAACCAAATCCGCCTGGACTATCGTTAGACCGTTACCCGAACCGGTCATACTGGAAATTACAACCACCGCAACAATTATTAATAATGCACCGATTATAATGATTTTCTTTTTAGAACGCTTTTTGGCTCCCATTACCTGACCCCATAATTTTCATTGTAAAATCATTGTTATGCTTTTTCTCTCTTTTTAAAGAGAGTCGCTTGTTTGGAATTTAAAACTCTCATTTCTTTTAATGTGACCGGAAAGGCGGAGTATATGTTGCAGATATCCGTAAATGATGTTTTTAAAGCAAATTTAATTACAAGGATGATAAGCCACATCTAAAGCACAATATTAGATGCGCGGCGTATTGTATTACCATGCAGGTAGTTACGTAAAGAAAAAGGGCTATCCAAAATAATCCGGACAGCCCTTTTTTGAATATCTTCCAAGCTCTATTTATCGTCGCGCAAAGGGCATTCGGGCAGGATTTCATGGTCAAGATACAAGTATCTGATAATCTTGGTTATATCAGAAATATCCGGATACCCGCCGCTGGCGTCAACATCAGCCTCAGACAGGCAGCAGAATTCCTGTCCCTGGCCTCCAAGGTACAGCAGGTTGATAATAAAGGTAATGTCGGATATATCGATTTCATCATCAGGGGAACAGTTGGCATTGCCCCGTACTCCGATACAGCAGGACCGGCACACATCACCAACCCCGTTGCCGAGCGAATCTTCCTGACCCGGGTTATAAACCGACGGGCAGTTATCCACCCAGTCATCGATATTATCACCATCGTCATCATCATCGCAGACATTTCCCAAGCCGTCATCGTCGGTGTCGATCTGTTCGGGATTGTAATCTTCCGGGCAGTTATCAACATCTTCGGGTATACCGTCCAAGTCATTGTCGTAAAGATATTCCCATTCTACCAGTGACCAGAAAGAATATATGTTGGGCATGGCGTTATTCCAGGTTCCAGCCTGGCGGTATTCATAGGTTTCATGATAACCCCACATCAAGATAATTGTCTCAACTCCTATGTTATTGGGTTCTTCCGGAGCCCAATTCTCATAGACAAAAGGTTCACCGTTAATCCATTTCCAGATGTTTCTTTCAACAAAGTAGCCGCCCATCCAGAACTGATCCAAGACCGTAGGTTGATCATCAAGGCCCGTAATTATGTTATTTTTAACAAAATCGTTTTCTTCCTGCGAGGTTATTGTCGCCAGGTGACCGCCCAACCATCCCTCTTTTTCTGGTATCCTGACAACACTATCGGCTTGCTTGTAAAGCATTAGTTCGGGTAGTACGGCGTACCAATGACCGTTTCCACCTACGCCTGTCCGCCATTGTTTCATATTGACATAACGTTCACTTTGAGTAGGTTGGCAGGCGTCACCGAAACCATCGCCATCGGCATCCTCCTGGTCGGGATTGTAATCAAACTGGCAGTTGTCGTCACAGGCCACCGTGTTGCCGCCGGCGCAGGGATAGTCGCCGATTACACCGCTGTTGTCGCCGTCGTCATAT
>JAFGNW010000112.1 GCA_016926795.1 Candidatus Zixiibacteriota bacterium | reverse complement strand
TAATTTTGTCAATCCTGGCCTTGATAAGGTTTGGCCGGGGCGGCTTAGATTTTGAAATTTTCGGCAGTGCCTTCTCGCTCCCTCCCATAAATATTCTTTTATCCATAAGTTTTATTTGTCTTATCGTTTCTCGATTAATTTATGGCAGGGATAAAGTAATCTTGTTGTTCAAAAATTTTCGGAACTGGTGTCGAGACAACGAGCAGTTTCTGATCCCGAGCCTTGTCATATTTGCCGTTATCTACCTGCTTCGCGTCAAGCTGCTGCAGCATTATACATTTCATACTCATGCTTTTGACCTGGCCGTGTTCGATACCTCGCTTTTTAATACGGTTCGGGGAAATTTCATGTTCTCCGAACAGCTCGGCCGGAGTTATTTCTCGGAACATTTTTCACCCCTTTTGCTGATGTATTATCCTTTGTATCTGGTCTTCAACACCCCGTTAACGCTGCTGGTAACCCAGGTTCTGTTCGGCGCCGGATGTCTCTGGTTCCTTTACCAGCTGTCCCGGCATTATGAACTCGACCCGGCGCTGTCATTGCTGATATGTCTCATCTTTCTTAATTATAAATATTTCGCGCGGGGGATGATGTACGATTTCCACATCGAGATGGCCGTGCCTTTTTTCCTGCTCGGAGCCGTGTGGTTTTTGTTGGCTGAAAAAAAACCAGGTTACTGGACTTTTCTTTTTCTGGCGCTGATGTGCAAGGAAGATATCGTCATCTATACTTTTTGCCTGGGGGTATTCATTATGTTATTGAGGCGGCACAGACTAGTCGGTTTGTTGACCCTTGTTATTTCCGTTGTCTGGGCGGTAGCGGTCTGGAAATTTATTCTGCCCGCTTTTAATCCGGTAGATTCTGAAATTTCCCGCTTTATTACCCGATGGGGACATCTCGGTGATGATTATTTGCAGGTCTTTCTGGCTGTTCTCTCGTCACCCCTGATGGTTCTGGAACGGCTTTTTTCATATACCCCCTTGCAGATGCTGAGCCTTCTGGTCGGTTTTCCTGTTTTGGCGCCGGAAATTCTTATAATTGCCGGACCGGGCCTTATCCTTAATTTGACCAGCCAGAGCGGTCCCCAGTCTTCGTTGCATTTATATTATGCGGCTCCCATTTTACCGTTCCTGTTCTGGTCGTTTGTGGTGGGAGTGAAACGGCTGAAGCGTTTTTGTGATAAAAAAAACCGATCGACACACTCGAATACCTCGCTGTGGCTGACAGTCGTTTTATTACTTTTAGCCCTGGGAACCTTCGGTGACAATTACTATTTTTTTGCCTGGGATACGCATATCGCCCCGCGAAAAGCCGCTCTTGAGAAAATACCCGAAAATGCGGTGGTCAGCGCCCAGACGAATTTCATACCCCATCTCATTCGGAAAGCCCAAACGTACCAGTTTCCCGAAGAAAGAGAGGTCTCTTTTTATCAAACCCAATATATTCTTCTTGATTTCCGGCTCGATAAATGGCCCCTGAAAAAAGATGAATACTCGAACTTGGTAAATTCCATTCTAAACGATACCAACCGTTATGAGTCAATCTATGATAATGATAGTGTCTATCTGATATTAAACAAGAAACTCTCGGACAAGCCGTGATCAGTGTACGTTTTTGTACACTGGTTGTGTCACTAACGAACACATTATTATTTTCTTGGTCTCGCAACCTATTATCTATCGGCCAATTGCTGACAACGGACGATTTGTAATCGGCCACCTTTTTTTAATCAGTCAATTGGTAACTTTTTCATACCAATCCCGTCTTATTTATTGTAAGAACTCGGACTAAAGTAATAAGGGAGTATGGCGGAATATGATAAAACATTATTTTAAGGCGGCGGTGCGCCGGCTCATCAAACAAAAACTTTATACTGTCATCAATATTTTCAGCCTAGCGATCGGTCTGGCCCTGTGCTTTATCGTCATCGGGCATGTCAGCCATGAATTCAGCTTCGAAGACTTCCATCAGAATAAGGATCGGATATACCGCGCCGAGACCGATTATCGCTCGGTGGATACCTTCTATACCACCGTGCAGGTCATGAGCCCCCTTGGCGGAGCCATGGTCGAGCAGATACCGGAGGTGGAGAAGGCCGCCGTTTTCAGGGTGTCGGACCTGACCAAACTGACCGTCAATAACATGGCCTACCGGATTGACGACCCGTATAAAAACCAGGGTTACACTCATCATAAAAGAATATTTTTTGTCGAACCGGATTATTTCAAGGTTTTTTCTTTCCCGTTGATAAGCGGGAATCCCGAAGTACTTGCTGAGCCTTTTCGAGTTTTTATTTCCGAAAATATTGTCGACAAATATTTCCGCGGAGTCAACCCGATTGGCGAGACGATTGTCCTGAACGATAATATTGAATGCCAGATCTCCGGCATTCTGAAAACTATGCCCCAGAACACCCAGCTTTTGACCGACTTCGTGGTTTCGTACTCGACCCTGGAACGGATCGGTGAGGATATACATTCCTGGACAGATTTGGGAACGGATTTCGTTTATCTGCTTCTGAAAGAGGGGGCTGATCCGAACCTGGTGGAAACCAAAATTCCGGCTTTACTGAGTCAGAATATGCCGCCCGAACAGGCTAAAAAATGTTCCTTTTATCTCAAACCTTTAAGTAAAATATACTTCAAAGGTTACTCCGGTACCCGCGGGGAACTGGATCCGTGCGGCGAGGCCTCGATGATTTATGAAATTCTAATGATCGCGGTTTTTGTCCTGCTGCTGGCAATAACCAATTTTATCAACCTGGCGACGGCCCGCTCGGCCGACCGTTCCAAGGATGTCGGGGTGCGAAAGGTGTTCGGCGCCGGGCGCTGGCACCTGATCAAACAATATCTTGGAGAATCCCTCATAATGACCTTCCTGGCGACCTTATTGAGTCTTATCATTTATGAGATATTCAAACTGCTGATAAAACAGTCCCTGCCGCGGCAAATGTTTGACGATTTTTATACCAGCCCTATAATGGTCTTCTCGTTTTTCGTTATAATTGTCTTCATAGGGATTCTGGCCGGTTTTTATCCCGCTATCTATCTTTCCCGGTTCAAACCGATTGCCGTCTTGCAGCGACAGGCGGGAATAAAATCCTCCCGTTCCGTTTTGAGAAAAGTACTGGTCGTGTTTCAGTTTACCATCGCCATCATGTTCGTTTTCTGCACGGTAACCATTATCCGTCAGGTTAATTTTCTTACCTCGATTGAACTCGGCTATGACCGTGAGAATATAATGCTGATGGATTTTAACGGTGAAGACGCTTCCGATTATTGTACTCTTTTAAAACGCGAGATTCTCAAACACAACAAGGTTCTGGCGGCGACCGCCACCAACAGCCCTCCGGGGCGAAGTTCTTACAGCTTCTATGGCTTTTACCCCAACGAGGAAAGAAAACACGAGGACATGCTCGTTTTCAAACTGTTCGAGGTCGATTATGATTTTCTCAACACCTTCGGGCTCGAGATGAAACGGGGGCGGGCGTTTTCGGAGGATTTTGTGCCCGATGCGCACAACCCTGTTATCGTAAATGAGGCTATTGTAAAAAAATTGGGAGTCGACGACCCGATCGGTTATCGTTTGTATGCCAGCGGGGATAACTTTTATGAAATTGTCGGTATCGTGGAGGATTTCCACGGCACGGCCCTTGACTTTGCTTATCAATACCTGATGATGCTGCGGCTCAATCGCGAAGGTTATAACACCCTGGCGGTCAAGCTTCCCCCGGAAAATATCAATGCCTCAATCGCGGCGATAAGGGAGACCTGGCAGAG
>JAFGNW010000111.1 GCA_016926795.1 Candidatus Zixiibacteriota bacterium | reverse complement strand
TCCTCCCGCACCTCCGATGTCGCCGCCGCCGTTGCCCGAGGAGAATCCACCGCCTGTGCCTCCGGAACCGGACGATAATGACCCTAACAAAATCGAATAACCGAAAAGAAATGTTTGAAACAATATGAATGAGACACCCGTGAGAGTTCGAATCGCCCCGTCGCCGACGGGATACCTGCACGTCGGCACTGCCCGTACAGCGATTGCCAATTACCTCTTCGCCCGACATTACGGTGGGAAATTCCTCCTTCGAATCGAGGATACCGATATTGAACGCTCCCGACCGGAGCTTATCGAACCCATCCTCGACGCCTTGAAATGGTTGAAGCTGGATTGGGACGAGGATATCCTGTACCAGTCGAAACGAATCGAAACCTATAAAAAGTACGTCCAGCAGTTACTGGACAGCGGTCACGCTTATCGTTCTTATGTAACGCCGGAAGAGCTTGACGCCGCCCGTGAGAAAGCCCGCGAGGAAAAACGGTCGTTCTCTTTTCGCGAGGCACTTGTGCCTCTCTCAGAGGAAGAAATCAAGATGCGCAAAGACACTGGGATGGGGTACGCCGTCCGCTTGAGAATACCTGAAGGGGAGACGGTTTTCGACGATATCGTTTCCGGTCGGCTCGAAAAAAAGAATGAAGATATCGAGGAATTGATTATTGCCCGGTCCGACGGCACCCCTACTTATAACCTGGCGGTAGTGGTCGACGACCATGAGATGGGCATTACTCATATCATTCGCGGTAACGACCATATCACCAACACTTTTAAGCAGATTCACATCTACCAAGCCCTGGGCTGGGAGCTGCCGGAGTTCGGCCATGTCCCGCTGATTTTAAGGCCGGACAAACGCAAGGTTTCCAAACGCCTGGGGGATAAGGATGTCGGGCAGTACCAGCACGAGGGCATCCTGCCGGAGACCATGTTCAATTTTCTCTGCCTGCTGGGCTGGTCACCCAAAACTGACCGGGAGATATATACCCGCGAGGAACTGGTCGAACTGTTCGATAAAAATTATTTCAACCGCGCCAACGCCGTTTTTGACGATGAGAAACTGCTGGCTTTTAACCATGCCCATATCCAGATGAAATCGGACCATGAGCTGGCGGTGCTGGTCGCGCCCCTGCTGGTCGAGGCCGGCCTGACCACCAAATACTGGCTGGAAACCCGATGGGAATACCTCCGCAAGGTAATAACGGTCCTGAAAGAACGGGCCAAACGAATATCCGATTTTGTAGAAATGGGCGGCTATTTCTTCAGCTTTGATTATAAATATGACGACAAAGCGGAGAAAAAGCAGTTTACTCCCGAGGCTGCGGAGCTTTTAACCGAACTGGCCGGGCGTTTTGAGAAGCTGGACCGGTTCGACAAGGTCGCGATCGAAACCGCCCTGACCGCTCTGGCCGGAGAAAAAGAGATAAGTAAAGCCAGATTTATACATCCCACCCGCCTGGCTGTTTCCGGCGTCGCGGCCGGTCCCGGCCTTTACGACCTGCTAGAAACCCTGACGCAGCCGGTGGCGGTTGAGCGAATGAAAAAAGCCGCCGAGTATATTCGCAGCCGGGCGCAATAGGACGGTTTAATTTTTTGTTCGCCGAACGGGTTCAATCTTGCTCCGGTCCCGTATATATAATAAATTGCCCCTTTGACGGGTGAGTGAATTTATCCCGCTCCGAGCCGAAATAAATAAGACAAGTTTAGGTAAAAGGTATTCTTTAAGGAAACAGGAAGTATGGCTGAAGAGAACAATACCAAGCCCTCGAATTTTATCCGCGATATTATCGAAGAGGATATAAAAAACAACAAAAACGACGGCCGGGTGCACACCCGTTTTCCCCCGGAACCGAACGGCTATCTGCATATCGGCCATGCTAAGGCTATCTGTCTTGATTACGGTCTGGCCGAGGAGTACGGCGGCAAGTATAACCTTCGCTTCGACGACACCAATCCCGTCAAGGAAGAAACACATTATGTGGAAATGATAAAGAAAGACATCCGCTGGCTTGGCTTCGACTGGGAGGACCGGGAATTTTACGCTTCGGATTATTTCGACCAACTCTACGAGTTCGCCGTAAGGCTTATCAGGGACGGCAGGGCTTATGTCGATGACCTTTCCGCCGAGGAGATAAAAGAATACCGCGGGACGCTTACCGAACCGGGCAAAAACAGCCCCTGGCGCGACCGCACGGTCGAGGAAAATCTGGACCTGTTCGAGCGCATGAAAGCCGGTGAGTTCCCCGACGGCGCCCGGGTGCTGCGGGCAAAAATCGATATGGCCTCCGGTAATCTCAATATGCGCGACCCGGTTATGTATCGTATTTTGCACGCCGCGCATCACCGCACCGGAGACAAATGGTGCATTTACCCGATGTACGACTGGGCGCACGGTCAATCGGACTCGATCGAGGGCATCACTCATTCCATGTGCGATATAAGTTTCGAGGACCATCGCCCGCTCTACGACTGGTTTCTCGACCAGCTGGGTATCCATCATCCCCAGCAGATAGAATTCGCCCGGCTTAACTTGACCTATACCGTACTGAGCAAGCGGAAACTTATTCAACTGGTAAAGGGCGAACGTGTCAGTGGCTGGGATGACCCCCGTATGCCCACTCTCTCCGGTCTGCGCCGCCGGGGTTACACTTCCGAAGCCGTCCGCTGTTTCTGCGACCGGATAGGGGCGGCCAAGCGGGAGAGTATCGTCGATGTCGCCCTGCTGGAACATATCCTGCGCGACGACCTCAATAAAAGCGCCCCCCGGGTAATGGCCGTGTTGAATCCCCTTAAAGTAATAATCGATAATTATCCCGAGGGGAAAGTCGAGGAACTGGAAGCCGTCAACAATCCCGAAGACCCCGAGGCCGGTACCCGCAAAATTCCGTTTACGCGCGAGATTTATATCGAGCGGGACGATTTTCTCGAGGACCCGCCGAAGAAGTTTTTCCGATTGTCACCGGGACGCGAGGTCCGGCTCAAACATGCATATTTTATCAAGTGTGAAAAAGTCGTTAAAGACGACCGGGGCGAGATTGTCGAGTTGCACTGTACCTACGACCCGGCTACTAAAAGCGGGGAGGCTACTGACGGCCGCAAGGTTAAGGGAACCCTCCATTGGGTTTCGGCGGCGCATGCAGCAGACGCCGTCGTCAGATTGTACGACCGCCTGTTTATCAAGGAAAACCCGCTCGAAGACGAAGATTTTATGAGCAACCTCAATCCCGACTCGCTCGAAATCCTGACCGGTTGCAAGGTCGAACCGAGCCTTTCCGAGGCTCCGGTCGGAAGCCGGTTCCAGTTTCTGAGGCACGGTTATTTCTGTGTCGATTCGACCGACTCTAAACCGGGTGCCCCCGTTTTCAATCGGACGGTCGGTCTCAGGGATAGCTGGGCCAAGATTCAACAAGGCTAAAATTAAGTCACCTCGTCTGATTTATGTCCTTTCTGATGCTGATTTTTTTGTCGCTTCCCGCAGAATCGCTTAAACGAGCGGCGATGTTAATTCGTAAAAAAAGTAAAAAGAATGGTATCGAAAGACCGGAATTCTTGACTTCATCTAAGATATCCTCTATTTTGGATAAATTTTATTGTCGATGAAAAAAGTGTTGCTATTATTTAACTGAGAAGATAATATTTTACCAAAAAAAGCAGAGGTGTCATGACTGAAGAGAAGAACAGAGTTGCGGAAATATTAAAAGCGGCTATCAAAGGTGAGGAGGAGGGATTCCGATATTATGACTACCTGGCCCAGCGGGCCGGGAACGTGGATGCCAGACGCAAGCTGGAGAATCTCCGGGATGATGAGATTCGGCACAAGGAAACCCTGATAGCGGTTTATAAAAAGTTTGTCGGTAAAGAAGTCGGCCGCCTGCCCGATAAGGGCCTGGGGGCGCTTAACGAAATTTTCCGTGACGGTCGAATCGACAGTTTGAAAAGCGAAATGGAGTTTATCAATCTGGCAATAGAGGTCGAACTGGCTACCAGTAAATTTTATGACCGGGAAAAGCACCTGATTAACGACCCCGAATTTCAAGCCGTTTTTGACCAGCTGGCCGATGAGGAATATAATCATTACCAGCTGCTCCAGGCGGAAAAAGACGCCCTGGGCGGTAATTACCACTGGTTCAGCTTTGACAGTACCTCGCCCCTGGAGGACTGATTTTCGTATTATCTTGAGAAGTGTGTTGCTTTATCATTTTTAGGGGATAAAATATGCAGTGGGTTTGTAATGTTTGTGGTTATATCCATGACGATGATGAACCGCCTGATTACTGCTATGATTGTGGTGCACCAGGCAGTAATTTTACGGAATGGAGCGATGATGACGAGGACATAGTCAGCGGAACCCTGGATGACGAATTCGATGACATTGACCTTGATGAAGATGATTCAGCTGATGATGGCAAAGAAGACGATAATGAAGGGGACATCAAGTTAGACGACTATAATTAAGTTATTTAATTGTGAGGTTTGCTTATTTCAGATAATAATATACTCGGAGTTTCCGACCCGGCCCCCGATTTTACTCTTCCCACCCACAACGAGGGGGAGTTGAATCTGGCCTGGTATCAGGGACGAAAGAATGTGGTGCTGGCTTTTTATCCCGGCGACTGGACGCCGGTTTGTTCCACCCAGATTCCCGGTTACCAGAATATTTACGAACAGTTTCTTAACTGTGACTGTCAACTTTTGGGGATCTCGGTCGATTCCATCCCCTGTCACATGGCCTGGGCGAAATCGCTCGGCGGGTTGTCTTTTCCCCTGATGTCCGATTTCTATCCCCACGGCCGGGTGGCTCAGTTGTACGGCGTCCTGACCAAAAGCGGCTATGCCGACCGAACGGTTTTCCTGATTGATAAAGCCGGCATTATCCGTTTTATTCAACGAGTAAAACCGTTCGAACTGCCCGACAACGATGAATTAATAAAACACCTGGCCCAGCTTAAAAAAGGATAGGCTGACCTTTTTTTCTGATTCATGAATTTTACACTTCCCCCCCAGTATCGAGAAGCCGGAGTCGGCGAACTCTGCGACCGTATTCGAGCCGTCCGGAAGGCGACAGGTAAAAAGCTTTGTATTCTGACCCATCATTACCAGCGGCCCGAGGTGGTGGTTTTCGGTGATTTTGTCGGCGACAGTTTTGAACTGGCCCGACAGGCGGCCTCTCAAAAGGGGGTCGAGGTTACCGTTTTTTGCGGTGTGCATTTCATGGCCGAAGCCGCCGATATTGTCAAGACCGGTCGTCAGCGGGTTTTCATGCCGCATCCTCTGGCCGGTTGCCCGATGGCCGATATGGCCGATATGGAAGACGTCAACCGGGCCTGGAAATATCTCGAGAGTCTCAAACTTGCCGATAGAACGGTGCCCGTCTCTTATATGAATTCCACCGCCGCCCTTAAGGCTTTCACCGGTGCCCGCGGCGGTTTGATCTGTACCTCGGCCAACGCCGTCAAGGCGTTCCGTTACGGTTTCGAAAACAAGGAAAAGATATTCTTTTTCCCTGACGAGAACCTGGGCGCCAACAGCGGACGGAAATTGGGCCTGCGGCCGGATGAAATAGCGCTTTGGGATTTCCGGCTCGATAGAGGTGGTCTGACCCGGGCGCAAATAGAAAAAGCCCGGCTGCTTTTATGGAAGGGTCACTGCCATGTTCACACCAATTTCAAGCCGGGACATATCGAGCGGATCCGGGCACAATACCCCGATGTAAAAGTAATCGTACATCCGGAATGTCTGCCCGAAGTCGTCGATTTGGCCGACGGTGACGGTTCTACGCGTTATATCGTCGATTATTGCGCGAAAGCGCCTGCCGGTACAACCATAGCCATCGGCACTGAAATAAACCTGGTCAAGAGGATGGCTCTGGCTTACCCGGACAAAACCGTTGTTCCTCTTTCAGGTGAAAAGACTCCGATCTGTTTCAACATGTACCGCATCAACCTTAACAACCTGGCCTATTGCCTGGAGAATTACGAGTCGATGCCGCCGGTAACGGTTGAAGACTCGGTTCGCAAAGATGCCCTTACGGCTCTTGAAAAAATGTTGACACTGGATTGAGTTTTATCCCTTAAAATTAGATAGTCTTCTTTTTTATTCCGTTACAGCGACCTTGCCGGTTCTTTTATTCTGGACCAAATAAATTATCAGGCCCAGCAGGAACAGTGACACGGAGATGACCTGGTTGAAAGTAAAGGTCACACCCATAAGAGTGTAATTCATGGCGTCCTCGTAATAGCGGACGTACTCAATGGCGAAACGGAACACCGCCTCGACCATGAAAAGTATCGCTATCAACTGGCCGGTGAATTTTTTATTCTTCATCCAGAAATGTAAAATCAGAAATAAAATCAATCCGTAAAGGGAACTGTAAATCTGCGAGGGATGAATGTGCCGGCTGCCGAAAACGGAATAGGGGATGGAGCCTTCGGGAAATTTTACGGCGCAGAAGATATCCGACGGAGTGCCGAAGCAGCAGCCGTTCAGGAAACAACCGATGCGGGTGAAGAACAGGCCGATGCCAAGGGTGGGAGAAAAATCATCGAAAACTTCGAGTATAGACAGTTTTTTATAGCGGCAGTAGATAAAAGTCAGGATAATCGCCAGCAGAATCCCGCCGTAGAGATTCAGCCCGGCGATGCCGTAAACGTCGGACTGAAAAGGATTGAAAGTACTCGTCCAGCGCCCGGAGAATTCACTGAGATGCAAAAGCACATAAGACAGGCGAGCGCCGATTATCCCCCCAAAAATCATTATATAGGCGATATTTAAATAAGTCTCAAACGGTTTGTGGTACCGTTTGGAAACCCATTTCATGTAAAGCACGCCGGCGAAAAAGGAAATAACCAGCATAACGCCGTAGCTCCTGATGGGAATCGAGCCGATATGAAACAGTTCAGGACACATTTTCTTTTATTAACTCCTTTGGTGTAATTTTTTCCGGTCGATTTTTATCCCAACGGTCATAGTATTTCCAGACCAGGAGGGTGCTGAAAAGGCCGATAGCGGCTCCCGCGATAACATCGGAGACATAATGGAACCGCCCCCAGAAAGTGCCCACGGCCAGGCCGATATTAACCGGCAAAAGAACCCACCCCACCCGGCGGTAATGCCTGAAACAGAACATGAGCAGTACCAGCGCCACGGCCACGTGGGAGGACGGCATGCACCCGCCGTGAAAAGCGCCGCCCTCGATGACCAGGTCCACCATGGGGCGGAAAATCGGTCCCTCAATAGCGTGCACGTACTGCCCGGCAAAAAACCAGCGCGGTCCCTCGACAGGGTAGAGAAAAAATAGAATATACGATGCAAAGAACGCCAGGCAACAGGCCGTCAGGGTGCGCCTGATGACCTCGTAATCTTTTTTAAAGAACACCGGCAGCAGGAAAAATGGCAGCATTAAATAATAGCTGAAATAACAACACGAGAAAATTTCGTTAACCCAGACGTTGAGCAAATGCCGGTCAATATACAGCGTCGGGTTGACCCCTAGAATCATTTTCTCGAAAGTCGTCAACTGCCAGTCATAGAAGCTGTCGAATATAAGAAACACCGTGGTTCCGGCCGTCTCGTAGAAAAAGGTGAACATCAGGGCGGGGTAGATGATGTGCAGGAAATCGTGCCGGCGGTTTCGGCCTTCCCGGGTGTAACGGATAATAAACCCGGCCAGGACCGCCATGCCGGTGTAAAAAAGGAGGCTGTTATAGTACTGGTTCAGAGGGCGGCCTATCAGCAATATCAGCGCCAGCATAAACAGGCAATAGCCGATTACGAGGCGGTCGTAGGGATAAATTCTTATCTTGTCCGGGTGCTTCATGACCGGTCCTTTTTTTTCTTTTCGGGTTTGTGACCGGCGACAATTATAACCATTTCCCCCTTGATCTTACGTTTGTCGATATTTTCTAAAATATCGCTTATGTTACCCCGGATAAACTCTTCGAATTTTTTACTGATTTCCCTTGCCAGGCAGGCCGGGCGGTCACCCAGAATTTCAAGCATAGCCTGAAAACTCTTTTGCACCCGGTGGGGGGATTCGTAAAAAACCAGAGTGTGCTCGAACTCTTTGATGCTCTTGAGCCGTTTGGCGCGACCACCGCTTTTAGGGGGGAGGAAGCCCTCGAAAAAGAAACGGTCGGTCGGCAACCCGGATGCGGTCAGGGCCGGGATGAGAGCGGTTGGTCCGGGCAGGGCAATTATCTCGATATCGTTTTCCAGGGCGGTCCTGACAACCCGGTAGGCCGGGTCGGAAATGCCCGGTGAACCGGCGTCGGTGATTACGCCCACCGATTGACCTTCCTTCAACAGCGCCAGCAGTTGTCCAGCGCGGCCGCGTTCGTTAAATTCATGATAACTGATCAGCTTTTTCTTCAAGCCGAAATGCTTTAAAAGCTGCCCGCTGGTTCGGGTATCTTCGCAGGCTACGAGGTCGACCCGTTCGAGGACCTCCAGCGCCCGGACGGAAATGTCGTCCAGGTTCCCGATAGGGGTGGGAATAAGGTAAAGACTGCCTTCACTGTTCGGCATATTATTGACCTCAGACCTCAATCTCTATTTCGCGGGGTATCTCTTTCCGACCCAGGGGGGCGATATCCGGCAGGTGCCGTTTGAAGGCGTTCCGATTGACCAGAGAAACGACCCGGCTGATATCCACCGTATTGAGACCATCTTTTTCAAGCTCGGCCATGGAAGTGACGCCGTCGTCGATAATTCGTATCAGGATCCGGTCGATTTCCTCGTATGTGACGCCGATTTCCCCTTCATCAGTCTGCCCCTTCCAGAGGTCGGCCGAAGGCGTTTTATTGAGGATGCCGGCGGGGACACCCAGTATTTTAGCCAGCCGGCGAACCTCGGTTTTATACAGTTCGCCGATAGGGTTTATCGAGCAGGCGCTGTCGCCGTACCAGGTGGTGTAGCCCAGACAGATTTCAGTCCGATTACCGGTACCGAGTACCAGGCGCCCCATTTTGTGAGCAAAGTCAAACAGAATCGACATCCGCTCCCGAGCCATTTTGTTGCCGGCGCGAAGCCGGTTCGAATCATCGACATTTTTATAATAGGCGTCAATCATGGGCGAAATATCTACCAGTTGATGGTCAACACCCAGCTTATCGATAAGTTCGCGGGCGTCCTTGATCGAGCTTTCCGAGGATGATTTGTACGGCATCAGCAGGGCGAAAACTTTGTCGGGTCCGACCGCCGCCGCCGCCAGGGCAGCCGAGAGAGCCGAGTCGATGCCGCCGGAAAGCCCGATGACATAACCGTTAAGGCCGGTTTCCAAAAGCTTGCCGGTGATAAATCTCTTCGCGGTGAGAATAGCTTTCTCGGCGTCGAATGTGTAACTCATCGGTATATCCTTAAACTTTTTTAAAACTATACGCAATTTGGTATTGCCTTTCAAGAAAAAATATGTCAGCTTGACAGGATAAGAGAGGCGATTTATATTCATAAAAAGTAAAAACAGGAAGGATAAAATGGGCGTAAACAAAGTTATTTTAATCGGACGACTGGGCCGGGATCCCGAACTCAAATACACCCCGAACGGCCAGGCGGTAGCCAATTTTTCTCTGGCGACCGACCGGAGCTGGACGGGTTCCGACGGACAGAAAAACCGGGTCACGACCTGGCACAATATCGTCGCCTGGGGCAAACCGGCGGAAATTATCAAGGAATATATGAGTAAGGGACGCGAGATTTATATTGAGGGACGGATTGACAATCGCAGTTATGACGATAAAGAGGGCAACAAAAAGTATGTTTCCGAAGTCGTGGTCGAAAACTTCCAGTTTATCGGTTCCCGCGGCGATACTGGCACCCCGAGTCAGGGACCGGATATGCCGGAGAGCCAGCCGTCACCGGCCGACGCCGGCAGCGGTGAGGATGATGACTTACCCTTTTAGATAGATTTCAGTGTCGTAGTCACTAAATGCCCTGTTATACGGGGCATTTTTTTTGTTCAATTTTCAATACAAAACCCAATTCTTATACATTTTTAATAGTTTGCAACTAATTAAAGAGCCGCCAGACGGTATCCGGGTCAGCCCCTAAGAAGTTAATCTACAAGAAGATAAGTTGATTCACGGAAGGACAGGTTAAAAGGGCATAAAAATTGTATATATATTCACCGGAAAACAACAATAAAGAATAATTTTGGGGGTCCAGATGACAGATGAAGTATTGATCAGTCGGGATAAAAACCTGTTTAAGCGCCGCATTTATTCGGTGGTGGGTTTAATGGCTGGCTCGGCTGTGTTTATTTCGGCCGTGATAATTGCCTGGTTTAACAGTTCAGCCAGCAGCGAGTTGTTGACGGCAGTTTACGGCAGGGTAGAACTGGCGGCGATTACACTCATGCCGTATATGATATCCGCCGTTGTGGCGGCAATAACCGCGATCGGTATAATTACTATCCTGCCTTCAGCCCGGGTAGTGGAGCCGGCGGAGCAAATTCTTACCCGCATCCGCGACCTGGCCTGCGGCGATTTGGCCGGCACGGTCAATTTGCGCGGCAATGGTCAATTGAAAATGCTGATTCAGGAACTTAACCGGGCTACCGCCAATCTCAGCAGCGATATTACCGACCTGAAGATTATCAACCGACAGCAATGGGGGCTTTTGTGTGAAATCAGGATGTGGGCGGAGAATCATGATTGCGATACAATGCTGGTTTTTGTCAACGAGATGGAGAAAAACTGGGATAAAATCGCTGAAATCGAGGAGCGTTACACGACCTGATTTAATCTTCGGCCAGTTTGTCCTCGACGGCCTTGAGACGTTTTAAAAGCTCCGGCAGTCTTTTTTGAATGGTCGTGATTCTTTTCTCTTCCATGATATCCCGGGCCGGGGAACCGAGCACGGCTTTGCCGGGCGGGACTGATTTGGCGACCCCCGCCTGAGCGCCTATAACGGCCTTGTCGCCGATTTCCAGATGCCCAATAAGGCCCGCCTGGCCGGCAATAATGACGCCGTGCCCCACCTTCGTTGAACCGGATATGCCGGCCTGGGAAACAATGATACAATTTTGACCGATTTCCACGTTGTGCGCGATTTGCACCAGGTTATCGATTTTCGTGCCGCGACCGATGCGGGTAGGACCCAGCGCCCCCCGGTCAACGGTTGTATTGGCGCCGATTTCAACATCGTCCTCAATCTCTACCCACCCGATCTGCTGTATTTTTTTGTGCTCGGTGCCGGACCAGGCGAAACCGAAACCGTCGGAACCGATTACTACCCCCGGATGAAGAATAACATTGCGGCCAATTTTACATTCATCCATGATTTTAACTCCGGGGTATAACCGGCAATTGTCGCCGAGGGTGACGTTTTCGCCGATAAAAACCGACGATACCAGTTGGCTGTTGTGACCGATACGGGCGCCCCGGCTGATATGGCAGAGAGGACCGATCGCGGCGGTGGGGGCTATTTCGACATCGTCAGCGACCACCGCCGTTTTGTCTATGCCCGCCGGAAGGAGAAGCTGTTCGGGATGGAATAAATCAATAATGCGGGCAAAAGTCAGGTAGGGATTCTCATGACGCAGGACCGGCCGCCGCTCGCACGCCGTCTCGGGGGCGAGCACCAGGGCTGAAGCTTCGGTAGTATCTATATATTTCAGGTAACTTTTATTGGCCACGAAGCTGATTTCACCCCGGCCGGCCTGTTCGATGGGGGCGACGCCGTTTATTTCCACGGCGCCGTCCCCTTCCAGGACAGCGCCGGTTTTTTCAGCAAGCTCCTGTAAAGTAAACTTTCTGTTACTCGATATTTTCAAGTTGTTCCAGAACCTTATCGGTTATGTCGAAAGTGGGATTTATATACCCGAGACCGCTCTGGAGGGTAAAAATAACATCATAACCGTTTTCAATAGCCACCGCCTCGATGGCCTTGTTGACATCCTCCAAAAGCGGGCCTACCAGAGATTCCTGTTTTTTCTCGGCTGAACCGCCCGGTCCGTATATCTGCCGGGTGTAGGCGTCGAGAGCTTCCTGTTTGGCTCTGATAGCCGCTTCTTTTTCTTTTTTCTTCTCCTCGGAGAGAATCAGTTTTTGCTTTTCATATTCATCTATCAGTTCTTCCAGCTCGGTCTGTTTGGCGGTAGCCTCGTCATCCCAGGCTTTGCGCTCCAGGTCCCACTGGTCCTGGGCGCGCTGCCAGGCTTTGTAGTTTTTCTTGATTTCTTCATCGTTCACGAAGCCGATCTTGGCTCCCTGGGCGCGAACCATCGAACCCAGAATCATGACCGCCAGAAAGGCCGCGATTGTTAAATGATGAACTCTTTTGAAATTGCGCATAAGTAATATCTCCATAATATTTGTTATTATTGTCAGAAGGTTGTGCCGTACTGGAAGTGCGGTTTCCATCCCTTGTCTTCATCCCGGTAATTATCCAGGGGATACCCGAAGTCGAAGCCAATGGTGCCCATGCCGGGAATCATTATACGGAAGCCGAACCCGATGCCTTTATAAAGGTCCGTGATGGGTTTGATATCCTCGTGGTGCAGCCAGGAATTACCGGCGTCGAAGAATAAAAGGGCGTAGAGCTGGTTTTTCGCGATGGGAATCTGCAGTTCGAAATTCGATACCAGCATGTACTTGCCGCGTACCCGGGTAGTAGTCTCATCGAAAAGAGTGTCAATTTTATCGGTGCTGTCAACTTCGGAATAATATTTAAAAAAGACCGTATCTGATTGAACTACCAATGAATCGGGAGTCAGGACGCCGTCATCGTAACCGCGGACAATCCCGTCATAAGCCGTGCCGCCGGGATTAAATCGGTCGGTAACCAGTATCCGGTCGTCGCCGGACGGGGAGGTGACCATGCCGTATTCAACTTTGGCGGCCAGCGCCATACCCCAGATAAGGGGGATAAATTTACTTACCGTAAGTTGATGTTTCTGATAATGCCAGAAACCGCCTAAAAAGCCGCCGGTATTCTCAAAAGTGTAAGAAAGAACGGAGCCTTTAGTAGCGAACTGGGGCAGGTTGCGGGAGTCACGGGTAATGGTGAAAGACAACCGTGAGGCTGTGTTCCATTCTTCATTGTACGAAATAATCGAGCCCGGATACGGAGCATAGTAATTTACCGAATCGATTGTATCATCATATATATTTAAAATACCGTTATTATTGGCGTCCGAATAATATAATGCCTTGTAGGATTCATCTTGTATGAAATCTTCGTCATAGTCATGGAAACGGTTTCTTTCCAGGCGGTAGGAGGCGTACACCCGGAAATAATTATCCGGCCAGCGCAGCCGCCGCCCGAGTCTGATAGAGCCGCCCTGGCGGGCTTCGGTGTAGTCCTCGTACCAGCGACGGTTCAAGGTATAGATATTGACGCCCAGCAGGGTCGGCCGACCGAACAACCAGGGTTCGGTAAATGAAATAGAAAAGGAGTTGCGCCGGGACCCGAAATCGGTGTTGAAACTGAGGCTCTGACCGTTACCGCGGAAATTAGGGATACCCATGCCGAAGGAACCGACCAGTTTATCGGTGCTGTTGTAGCCAGCCCCGGCGGATATCTGAGCGGTTTGTTTTTCCTCGATTTTGAACTCGATATCGACATCGCCGTTGGGCAGGTCGATCGGTACCGGCTCGACATTGTTGAAGAAATTGAGCGCCATGACATCCCGCACGGAACGAATCAGACGCGAACGGTTGAAAACCTGCCCCGGCAGGGCTGAAATCTCGCGACGGATTACTTTGTCCTTGGTCTTGACGTTGCCCACTATCTTGACCAGGTTGATATGCGAGGGCAGACCCTCGGTGATGTCATAGGTAATATCAAGAACGGTGTCCGAGCGGGTTTGTTTTTCATCGAGTATGCGGGTGTGCAGGTAGCCTATTTCCTGGTAGGAGGTATACAACTCAAACAGCGATTCCTCGTATTTCTCCTGATTGAATATTTCGCCTTCTTCGTACTTCAGAGCCCTGTTCAATACTTTTTCCGGGAGTTGTTCGTTGTTGACAAACGACGCGGTGCCGAAATAGTACTGCGGCCCCTCGTAAACCTCCAGATAAATCGTCATCCGGTTGGTGGCGGTATCGATGGTCATCGAGTCGCTGATGAGATAGGCATCGATAAAACCTTTTTTATGATACTCGGTGATTACTTTCTCCAGGTCCTCTTCATATTTTTCCTGTGCGAAATCGGAACTTTTCAAAAAGCCCCGTTTGCGGTTGCGCATCTTTTTTATGAGGTCGTTGGCTTCCACCCGCTGGTTGCCGGTCATTATCACTTTCTCGACCTTGACCTTCGGGTTTTCCTTAATGATATATTTCAACGAGGCTTCGGTCGAGTCGGGACCGTATTCCAGTTGATGCGTTACCTCAGCCTGGAAATAACCCTTCTCGGAGTAAGCCTGGCGAATTTCCTGTTTTTTTTGAAATATCAAATAGGGTGAAATATATCCCCCGACCCCCAATCCGAGCTTTTCCTTCAGGTCTTTGTTATTGATTTTTTTATTGCCCTCGAAATTCAGCCCGATTAGTTTGGGCAATTCCCTGACGATAATATATATTTTCAGGCCGCCCAGGACCTCTTCGGCCTTGATTTCCACATCGGAAAAAATTCCCAGTCCGTAAAGACGGTGAATCGTTTCCTGAATATCGGTGGGAGTCAAAGGCGAGCCTTTGTCAATTGAGGATACGCCCATAATCAGGGATTTGGTGGCGACGCGATTACCTTCCACCTCCAGGTCGACCACCGTATAATTTCCCTGGGCGTTGACCGCATCGGTCAGGCTCAAAACAGCCAGGCAAAAAAATAGAATAAAAAAGAATCTGCTTTTCCACAGGATTCGCAATGACATTATTCCCTGGCCGTGACGATTTTATTGATTTTAAGCTGCGTATAATCCTGACGGTGCCCCTGGGTGCGGCGGTATTTGGTCCGGCGTTTATACTTGTAAATTAAAACCTTGTCGTTTTTACCGGCACCGACCACTTCGGTTTCCACTTTGGCGCCTTCCACGAAAGGAGTGCCCACCAGAACTTTGTCCTCGTCTTTGACCAGCAGAACTTCGGTTATATCGATTCTATCCCCTTTGTTTTCTTTCTGACGGGGAACCTTCAACAGCGCGCCTTCCTCACCCGAATACTGAAAACCGGCAATTTGAAAAACAGCGTACATTTACAACCTCCAGAAAAAAGAAATATTAAACCGTTTTATAGCTAAGTCCAAAAAAGTAACTAATTTAACCGCTAAGTCAAGGCAATTTTTAACAATTATCTTAGTCGCTTTTACCCTCGGCGTCAACCTTTAAACTATTGAAAAGTCAATTGGTTCCAGGGGCTTAAATAATGTTTCCCGGTCAAAATATGATTTTGATTCTTCTGAAAATCGTATTATTTATATTAGCGAGTAAACTTGCGGATTGTATTATGCCCGAAATAAATAAAATAAAACCGGATACAGAATCGATGTTCGAGCTTACGGCGGGGTTTCCGCCCCGCGGCGACCAGCCCCAGGCAATCGAGGAGTTGCTGGCGGGGCTTAACTCCGGCCGGAAACATCAGACCCTGCTGGGGGTAACCGGTTCGGGTAAAACCTTCACTATCGCCAACGTCATCGCTAAATACAATCGGCCGGTGCTGGTTATCTCCCATAACAAGACCCTGGCGGCGCAGCTATACGGCGAATTGAAAGCGTTCTTTCCCCGCAATGCGGTGGAGTTTTTTATCAGCTATTACGATTATTACCAGCCCGAGGCTTATCTGCCGACCACCGACACCTATATCGAAAAAGACACCTCGATGAACGAGGATATCGACCGGCTGCGTTTGCGGGCCACAGCCTCGCTTCTGGAACGGCCGGATGTCATCATTGTCGCCTCGGTTTCCTGCATTTACGGTCTGGGTTCGCCGGAGGAGTACAAACGGCAGCTGCAGATGTTCGAGGTGGGTTCGGAAATCGACCGCGATGAAGCTATCCGCCGGTTGATTGATATTCATTACAAACGCAACGATCTCGATTTCAGCCGGGGAAATTTTCGAGTGCGCGGGGATACCATCGAGTTGATCCCGGCTTACCGCGAGACAGCCCTGAGAATCGAGTTTTTCGGCGATGAAATCGAGCGTCTTTCGGAAATCAACCCGTTGACCGGTGAAATTCTCGGTGAAAGGACCAAAGCGGCGATTTATCCCGCCAAGCATTTTGTGACTTCCAAACCCCAACTCGATGAGGCGATTATCGGTATCGAGGGAGAGCTGGCCGAGCGGTTGGAATATTTCCGCGAGGTCAACAAGCTACTCGAAGCTCAGCGGCTGGATTCGCGAACCAAATACGACCTGGAGATGTTAAAAGAGATAGGCTATTGCAGCGGGATTGAAAATTACTCGCGGTTTCTGACCGGTCGGATGCCGGGTGAGCGCCCGCATACATTGATAGATTTTTTCCCGAAGGAGTTTTTGACCATAATCGACGAATCACACCAGAGTGTGCCGCAGATAAGGGGGATGTTCGCCGGCGACCGCAGCCGCAAGAACGTGCTGGTGGAGCATGGCTTTCGGTTGCCGTCGGCCCTGGACAACCGTCCCTTATTTTTTGAGGAATTCGAGAACCTGACCGACAAGGTGATTTATGTCTCGGCCACCCCGGCCGATTATGAACTGGAAAAATCCGACGGCGTGGTGGTGGAGCAGGTGATTCGCCCGACCGGTTTGCTGGATCCGATGATTACAGTCAGGCCGCTGCGCACCCAGGTGGATGACCTGCTGGAACAGGTCAAGCAACGCCGGAACCGGAAGGAGCGGGTGCTGGTAACAACCCTGACAAAACGCATGAGCGAGGATTTGACCGATTACCTGGACAAAGCGGGCGTCAGGGTGCGTTATTTGCACAGTGAAATCGACGCTATCGACCGCACCGAGATAATCAGGGATTTGCGGCTGCGTGAGTTCGATGTCCTGGTGGGGGTCAACCTCCTGCGCGAGGGTTTGGATTTGCCGGAGGTTTCACTGGTGGCGATTCTCGACGCCGACAAGGAAGGTTTTTTACGTTCGGCGCGCTCTTTAATACAGACCGCCGGACGGGCCGCTCGTAATAAAAACGGCGAGGTGATTTTTTATGCCGATAAAATCACCGATTCGATGCGCAAGGCTATCGACGAAACCAACCGCCGCCGGGAGAAACAGCTGCAGTACAACCGGGATAACAATATCGATCCGGAGACCATCTTCAAGACCCGCGAGGAAATTCTGCGCTCCACCCTCTTCGCCGACAGCAAGACGGTCGAGGAGGAGGCGTTCGAAAAACCGGAGCATTTCAAATTGATGTCGCACGAGGACCAGCTGGCGTTCATGCTCAAGGCGATGAAAAAGGCGGCTGACAATCTCGAATTCGAGACGGCTATCCATATCCGCGACGAAATTACCGAGCTCAAGGCTCAAATGAAAAAAAGTAAACGAAAAAAATGAGATAAGCGTCTTTTAATATGAGTATGAAAATGAAAAAAAATATTATACGATTGGTTTTACCCGGCCTGGTTTTATTGAGCATCCTTTCCGGTTGCGAGGAAAAGGATGTTCCTTACGTCGTTGACAGCGACGAAATCAGGCGGTACATGGCCGAACAGGATCTCGCCCGGCAGCTTTTCCGCACCGAAAGTATGATTGTGGGAGACCCCTATACCATGCCTTACGACAGTGCCACCTACTTTGATTCGGTGATTGGCGTGGAGCGGATTCAATACGATGTATCGCTTCCGGGTGACGATGGCAAGGGGATAATTCGGTTCGACACGATCAGCGTCAATCCCCTGAAAATCGATACCGTTACCGGCTGGATTACCGGTGATTACGATAACCTCGGTTTTTTGCGGGAAGCCTGGGTGGAAATCCAGGATAAAATAACCGTCCGGACGCTGCGCGTCCACGACGGGGATACGCTTCAGGAAATCGTCACCGACCGGCGGCTTTACCGCTACGGCTTTTTCCTGAAAATCGGCAGTGATGCGGCTCCTTATCTCGGATGGAAACTGTGGGGTTATAATTCCGTCGGGTCGGGTACCCTGCCGGTCAGGGTGACGGTCGAGGATTCTCACAGCAACTTATATCCCGGCGACCAGGATATGTATACCGAAAGTCCGAAAAGCATCGATTATTTCGGTAGTTTCGACCAGTCCCGGCCCTTCGTCCGCCTGGATCAATTGATACCGGTGGATGAGGGCAGCCATCTGATTATTCGCACCCAAACGTACGACCCGTCGATTCCCGTTCGCAGAATACCGTTTATTTCGGCAGCCGACGATGACGGCTTTTTCACCCGTCTGATGACCTACGACGGCGTCAC
>JAFGNW010000110.1 GCA_016926795.1 Candidatus Zixiibacteriota bacterium | reverse complement strand
TGTTTTTCGCCGGGGAACTGGTTAGAGCCGGCTTTGACCCGAAAAAAATCGAGTTCTTTTACGGCGGCCGGACTGTCTTCGATATCCTCGAACGGTCCCGCATAAAAAAACTGGGAGTCAATTTTCACCCGGTCACGGACGACGGTAGCTTCGGCCGGAAAGCACTGGTGACGGAAACAGTCGAGGAATATATTCTGGCCCACCGGGATGAAAGGGTACGTCTTTACGGTTGTGGACCCGAGGCCATGCTTAAGGCGACCGACGAACTGGGTTTGAAATATTCTCTGCCCGGTCAGCTTTCGCTGGAGGCGCCGATGCCGTGCGGGGTGGGTATCTGTCTGGGCTGTGTCGTCCCGCTGAAAGCCGGTGGCCATGCCCGGGTCTGTGCCGACGGACCGATATTTGAGATTGGGGAGGTGAAATTATGACACCCGATATAAAAGTTACCCTGGCCGGAGTGGAGTTCGCCAACCCCGTCATGACGGCCTCGGGTTGCGGCGGCTATGGTGAAGAACTGGCCAAGATTTTTCCGCTCTCGAAGCTGGGCGCGCTGATTACCAAAACCATAACTCCGGAGCCGCGGTTGGGCCATCCCCCGCCGCGCACCGCTGAGACCGCCGGGGGTATGCTCAATGCTATCGGTCTGGCGAATGTCGGAGTGGACCGGTTTATCAAAGATATTATCCCCTTTTTGAGCCGCCAGAAAACCCGCATTATTGTCAACGTAGCCGGCTCCCGCATCAGTGAATATGTCGAAGTCTGCGCCCGCCTGAACGACATCGAGCGCATTGATATGGTTGAACTCAATCTAAGCTGTCCCAATGTGGCCCAGGGGGGAATGGAATTCGGCAACGATCCGATAATGACCGAAAAATCCATCGCCGCGGTAAAAAAAGTATTCAAGAAACCGTTGATAGCCAAACTTTCGCCCAATGTTACGGACATCGTCGCTATCGCCCGCGCGGCTGAGCAGGGGGGAGCGGCGGTACTGTCGCTTATCAATTCCGTGCTGGGCACCGCTATAGATATCGAAACCTGGCGACCGCGCCTGACTTATAATCGGGGGGGGCTGACCGGGCCGGCTATCAAACCGATCGCTCTGGCTAAAATCGACGCCGTGTACAACAACTGCGCTCTGCCCATTATCGGTGTCGGCGGCATCAGCGACTGGCGCGATGTCGTCGAATTCATGCTCTGCGGCGCCCGGGCGGTCCAGGTCGGGACGGCTCTTTTTATCTATCCCGACGCCCCGGTGCGGATTATCGAGGGTCTGAAAGATTACATGAAAAAGAAAAATATTAAATCGCTTAATGATATTATTGGTAAGGTTAGGAAATACTGATGAGCGCTCATAAAAAACTGCAAGAAATACAGCAGGAAAATAAATCGATGATTTGTCTGGGCCTGGACCTGGACACTAAGAGAATCCCCTCGGAATATAACGGTTCCATAAAGGGGCTGTTCGATTTCGCCAACAACATTATCGAGGCTACCTCGGAACTGGTCTGCGCCTACAAGCCCAATATGGCTTTTTACGAGAGCCTGGGCGCCGAGGGGTTGTCGCTTTTGAAATTAATTATAAAGCGCATACCGGAAAATATCCCCATTATTCTCGACGGCAAACGGGGGGATATTTCCAACACCGCCGCTCATTATGCCCAGAGCATGTTCGACCAGCTCGGCTGCGACTGGGTTACTTTGAATCCCTATATGGGTTATGACTCGATGCGACCGTTTCTGGAATACCGCGATAAGGGTGTCTTCGTTCTCTGTCTGACATCCAATACCGGCTCCAAGGATTTCCAGCTTTTGCCGGTTGACGGGAAACCGCTGTACAAGGTCGTGGCGGAGAAAGTGTCTTACTGGAATAAGGAAGACAACTGCGGCCTGGTGGTGGGCGCCACCCACCCCGAACAGCTCGACGAGATTCGTGAAATAGCCAAAGATATGCCGTTATTGATTCCCGGAGTGGGCGCCCAGGGAGGCGCACTGGAGAAGGCCACTCTTTCGGGTACTGATAATTTCAAAAAGACGGCCGTTATCAATGTCTCCCGCTCGGTGCTGTACGCCTCGTCCGGCGGTGATTTCGCTCTCAAGGCCCGTCAGGAACTGGAAAAGCTTAACAGTGTCGTCAACACCCTGAGGGAAAACGAACAGGCGCAACGGAAAGCTGAAAACAATTCCGCCCCGCAACAGCAGGGCGAACAGAGCACTTCATAAGGTTTTTGGATTTTGAATCGGGGATCCGATCGGTCGGGTCGGTTTACCATTCGAATTCGAAACGCAACTGGGAATAAATGTAACCGTCGTAAAACTCCCCGTCGTAATAATAATGCTGGCGGAGAATGCCGTCTTGTTTGAAGCCGGTTTTTTCCAGCAGCTTGACCGCGCCTTTGTTGAAGGCCGCGGTCTGGGCGTAAATTTTGTTCACCCCCCGGTAATTATACAGGAAATTACACAGCAGCCGGGTCGCCTCGGCGGCAAAGCCATGGCGCTGTTCGTCGGGGTCGATTAAAATCCCGAACTCCACCGAACGGTTTAAATGGTTCATATTGAAAAAGTTGACTATCCCTACCGGGACCTTGTCTTTCAGCCGGACGATGACAAATCGCTGCTGGTCGGTGGACTTTTCTTTCTTTTTAAACGATTCGGCCGCCTCCGCGGCGGACAGAAAAGGATGTGGACGGCAGCTCTGGGCGGACGGCTCGCTTAAGATAAACCAATGGTAGGTGTTGGCGATATCCTTGTCGGTGGCGGGGCGGAGGTAAATTTTGTCCCCGATAAGCGACGGCGGGGTGTCTAAAATGATATTCTTCTCGGTCATTTATAAGTACCTTTTTTTAAATTACTGCCCGGTATAAATTAGAATAAAACCAATTTAAAAATAGTCGGGTTAAAAGAGCTTGGCAATATTTAAAATCGAGGCTCATTTGAGAATTTGACAAAGAGCCTTAGCAGGGTTACCTTCCAGTATGAAAAATAATCTAATATTGCTAATCGTAGTAATACTGCTCTATCTGGCAACGTCGCTGATTCTGTCGGCTGTTTACGGGCCATCGTTCGGTTTCCTCTCCGGTGAGGACAGCTGGAATCCCGACGGTCGGGGAGGCTGGGTCAAACACGGCAGCCCTTCGGGACCGCCACCGCCCGAGCCCAGCGTGAATATCCCGATCCCGGTGAGATATCTACCGATTTTCCTGCCGGGGCTGGTGCTGATACTGTTTTTGTTCACGCCGCTGTCGAAATACGTGGATAAAATAGAAAAGCCCGCCGGGCCAAAACCTGGCGAGCCAGTCTATGATGAAGCTACCGCGGAAGAACTGCCCGACGAAGACCGAACCCCGCCGGACGACGCTTCCAAAAACGGCTGAGATCAGCCGGCGATTTTTTTCAGGGCTTTGAGGGCGCTGTCATAATCAGGTTCATTGGTGAATTCGGGGACGATTTGCATATAAGATATTTTGTCGTCCTTATCGATTACCAGTACCGAGCGGGCCAGGAGCCTGAGTTCTTTAATCAAAAGACCGTAATTATTACCGA
>JAFGNW010000109.1 GCA_016926795.1 Candidatus Zixiibacteriota bacterium | reverse complement strand
TTAATACCGATATCACCGTAACTTTCAATCTCGACCTGGATATCAGCACCCTCAACGAATATAATATCCTGGTGTTCGGCTCGGAAAGCGGCGCCCATATCGTGACGATTGGTTACTTTTCGCCGACCCGAACGGTGAATGTCAACCCGGTTGACGATTTCAGCAGTTACGAGACGGTCGAAGTGTATCTTTCTGAAAACATCAGTTCGACCGGTGGTATAACTTTGGGGCAAAATTTCACTTTTGAATTTACTACCGGTTCCTGTTGTGTCGATTTAACGGGCAATACCGATTGCTCGGAAATCGAGGAACCCGACATCTCCGATATCACCCGCTTGATCGACTTCCTCTATCTAAGCCATGACCCGCTCTGCTGTTTGCCGGAAGCCGATGTCAACGGCAGCGGCGGTGGGCCGGATATCAGTGATATCACTTACCTGATTGACCATTTGTATTTATCGCATAAAACGTTGAAAGAATGCCCGTAAATTAGAGTTTGCTAAAAACAGAATCTCTGCGTATTGAGTTAAGTAACCGTACACTGATATCTTACCCTGTATTTCTAACATCTTTCAGGTTTTTTAGTCTTTCGCGTAAGAATAGTTAAAAAAAAATTGACAAAAATAAATATTTTTGATATTATGAAATAATTACTTTTTATCAACTACTTCAGGGAAATACAAATCATAAATTAATTAGTGGAGGACTTTATGATAAGAGTAAAGGGCTTACGGCTGCTTTATGCTGTAGTTCTCTGTCTGCTTATTTTTCAACCCGGCGTTTTTTCACAGACAGGTTCTATCGTACTCGATGAGGTAGAGGGTATCAACGGCTTCAATCAGCTGGTACCGGGAGAGACCATCAAATTCAAATTTCGCCTGACCAATAATACCTACTACAGCGTTTTATCTTTTACCAACGGCTTCAGAATTTATTCTCCCGACGGGGCTAACTGGCAACCTATTGTACTCGATACCTTTAATCTGGGCTGGTCGGGTTATTTCCCGTTGGGTATTAATTTCGGCAGTTCGGGAGTAACCGGAGAAGGTGCAGATACTGTTGCCATTGGTGGAGACGGATATGCAAGTACCGGTTTTCCGAATGGTTTCGATGAACAGGTATGGTATATTGAAACCATGGTTGATGCCGCTGATGCCGGTAAACATATCTGCATTGACAGCTCTTTTTGTCCAATCAGTTGTTATTGGTTATGGAATTTAAGTAACAACTCCGATTACTCTCCGGCATGGAGCGGGGAGATGTGTTTTGAAATCGCTGGGGGTGATGGTTTTTACACTATCTCTTCGGTTTATGAAAACATCGAGGACCTGGAGGGAGAGGAAATCAGAGTCCTGGGTGAGTACGTATCTCCCGATGTGAGTATTCTGGTAGCATCTTATAATGACTATCTCAAGAACCATCTGATGCCCATGTACTCTGATATGAATTTGACCGGTATCCTGCCTGAACAGGATTACTGGTATGGCGGCATGATGATCGTCACGGGGGTGGTCACCAGCGCTCCCGATCCGTACCCGGCTTATGATATCGATACTCTTGAAATTACTATCGATGCCGTGGCTTATGAGTATCTCAGTCCGGGTTGGGGGCTGCCGGTTTATACGCCGCCAGTCAAGGATTCCCGGACACTCGATAAGGACTATGACGCCGACTGCGATTCGTGCAAGTTCGCCCTGCTGGTAGCGAGCGGCGGACGGGACCGTTATGACCGTCCTGACTACTGGAAAAACCTGGTCGAACTCTGGCGACATAAAATCGATAATGAGAATTACTGCTCGACCAATGTCTTTGTTCACTTTGACGTGGGCAATGCCGAGGACCCAGATGAAATACCGCACGCGTCAGTAGATTCCTGCACCCAGTCGCGAATAGATTCGTCACATCAGGAAATTGCCAGAAGAATCGCCGGGTGTCGCGATAAGGATAAGAAATCCACCGTACAGAAGATGTTCACCAATCATGGAGCAGACGATAGTGGGGTTGTTCTGGTCGGTGGCTATTTAAGCCCTGACGAATGCAAAGATATGCAGCAGAAGCTGATTGACTCGTGTTGCGCTTACCTGTATGATGAATTCATTACCTGTTTCGGCGGCGATATGCTGAATGGTTTAAAAGGACTGGACAATAAAAAGAAGACCCAGATTCACACTAACTCTGATGCGCCCGACGATATGGTGTCGTGGTCGCCGGTTATTCGTGTTTTACCGAACGGGGACACGGTCTATGTACCGGATAGATACCTTGAAAGAAAAATCGCCAGCCTGGCCGCCGGTAATTCCTACGAGGTTGCGGTTCGGGACGGGGAAACCGCTTACCTTGATTTTCTCCGTAATGAAATTCTGCCGGAATTGAGATCCTATATCCAGCGGCTTAAGGCATTTATTGCCGCCCACCCACACCATCCCGATATAGCTGATGTACAGGCTTGGCTTGACGAGACTATCCTTGACACCCTGAACATAAACAGCCAGCTGGACGATATCGGCTGCCCCAGCTGGGTTCGGCATACTTTTAAGGAATATTGTGAGTACAAGGAACTTGCAGTCAGGCCCGGGGGGAGGTTGGAATTATATTTCCAGGGAATCGGCGGTTGCGGCAATGTCACGGTTTATGAGAAAACGGGTGATGTCGCTGATGCCACTTGGAAAAGAATTAAAATCTGGAACTGGAACCTGCCGGGCAGTTCCGGTTATTCCGAAAACAATGAATACCGGGTATTGCATGTCCCCGACACTTCATCGGGTATATATCGAGTTCATAACGATAATGGCGAGTTCACGGTCGATGCCGAGTCGTTCCATACCACCGTCGGGACGGAAGAAAGCCCCTCCAACCCGCTGGTTTTCGCCGGTTTCTCGGTTGGTTTCGATGACGAGTCATCGGCTGAATTTTATCCCTATTCGTACGTTACCCACTGGGCGATTGGAATAGATACGGTTGGTTTTAACCTGGTCAATGTTCCGGCTATAATGTCACCGTACGAAGGTATTGAACGGTTTATAGCACAGTACTACAATATTACCGATAATGACTGGTGGTCCGATATGGAATTGTATATGGATATCCTGACGGTCATAATCCCGGGTACTTTGGTTGTCAGGTGTCAGGAGGCTGATAATCCCGAAGTATCGGTAGAGATTGAATCTGCGGGCGAGTATGTAATTGACCTGGGTGGCATCGTTCCCGATGAGGATGGCAATTATATATCCTTCGACGCCTCCGAAGGGGTTTCGTTCGAATGGGATTCCTGGGGATTGAGAACCAAAGTACCGACCTGGAGTGAATATTATTGCGGTGTGTATAACAACGGTTATACCGGTAATGTCGATTGCTCCGATCCGGGCGAACCGGATATCTCCGATATTACCCGCCTGATAGATTACCTGTATTTAAGCCATAAAGCCCTCTGCTGTTTGCCGGAAGCCGATGTCAACGGCAGCGGCGGGGAACCGGATATTTCCGATATCACCCGTTTGATCGACCATCTGTATATCACTCACAAACCTCTGGAACTGTGTCCAGATACAATCGGGTAAGGCAGGTAGGCGGTCCCGGAAAGAAGGTTTTATTATTATTCTGCAGGTGTCCGGGATATGAGTTGAACTAGAGGAGAATAATTGTCCTGAGTTCAAGTGCGGAACGAACGGCTTTTAATAAGTTGTTGACAGATTCAATTGCTTTTGATATTTTTATTCAAAAGTTCTTACTTTGACTGCTCCGGGACGAATTTAATACAATAAATATATTATAATATTTGGGAGGTCTTTATGGTCCGTGTAAAGCACTTCGGGTTACTTTATGTAGTTGCGCTTTATCTGATTTTTCTCCAACCAAGCGCCTTTTCACAGAATGGCGCTGTCACCCTTGATGAAGTTGAAGGTCTTAATGCTGACAACAAACTGATACCGGGGCAGACGATAAAATTCATATTTAATCTGGACAATTATACCGGCTATAACGTTTCCGGATTAACACATGGGTTCCGGGTATATTCCCCGGACGGGGCAACCTGGCAACCGATTAAGCTGGATACGTTTAACCTGGGCTGGTCGAGTTATTTTCCGCTGGCAATATCTTTCGGCAGTGCCGGCGTGACCGGTTCCGGGGCCGATACGGTCGCGTTCGGAGCCGCCGGCATGCCTTATCAAGGATTTCCCGACGGATATTTCAGTCAAGTTTGGTGGATCGAAACCCAGGTCGAGCTGGCAGATGCCGGCAAGCATATCTGTGTAGATTCTTCCTTTTGCCCGGTAGCTTATAAATGGCTTTGGGCGTTAAGTAACAGCTCTGAATATACCCCAAATTGGAGCGGCATGATGTGTTATGAAATAGCCGGACCCGACGATGATTTTTACATCATTCCTTCGGTTTACGAAAATATCGACACCCTGGAGGGAAAGGAAATAAGGGTCCTTGGA
>JAFGNW010000108.1 GCA_016926795.1 Candidatus Zixiibacteriota bacterium | reverse complement strand
TTATCCGGGTCGTACTGGAGCGGCTCCAGGTCGAAGACGGCTTCGGGCATTTTGACCTGCCATTTCAGCCGGGAAATATCCCCGGCCAGCGGTTTTTCGAGCTCCACCCGGCCGGTCTCATCGGTAATATGTTCAAAATCGATGTCCGGAATCTGGATGAGGGCATGGCTGATAAGTTCCGTGTCTTCACCGATCAACTGCAAATAATCCCGTTTTTTATCGTTATCACGCATCACTCGCAGTACCAGTTCCGGGTCTTCAGAGAAAAAAGTCGCCAGGCTGGTGATATCGGGCTGTTTCTCCGACTCGCCGTCGGCGGCGAGATAGGTTTCTTGTCCGGCTTGTTCGATAAGCGGCACCAGGTCGATTATATTTCTTTGCGATGCGGCCCGCTGAAGTTTATTGGCCAGTACCTCGGCTTCGGGTGGTAAAGGTTCCGTTTCCGCCTGTTTGAGGGAATCTATATATAGCCGGTAGTTATCAAAATATTCCCTGCAAAACTCGCATTCTTCAAGATGTGTCTTTATCTCGAGACATTTACGGTCATCGGTCAGCTCGTTGTTGACGAAAAGCTCAATTTCTTTTTTAGAAAAATGCACACTTATCCCTTTATGTTTCTATTCAAAGTTATAATAGTCCCCGAACGCCCTGATTGTGGGATTTTTTTTCAGGCGTTCGATAAAATCTTCCCGGGCTTTGTTTATCAAAGTCTCGAAAACATTCTTGTATTCTTTTAAATATTCTTTTTGGGTAATTTCGGGGGCAATCTCCCGAAAATACACAGTGATCAGGTCACTATCGCCGTTTTGGCCGAAATCGGCCAGAAATCTATCCACGGCCTTTAAAAGGCGAGTTGCGGTTTCGGGAGTGATTTTGCCTTTATCAATATATTTTTGTAGCGGTTCTCGTTCTACCCAGCTTAGGGTTTCCTGGCGCGTCTCATCAACCGCTTTTGTCAAAAGTTCCTTTTGAGGAGTGTCGGGGCTGATAAAGGTGGCGCCCTCGAGTTCTACATTTTCGATATTGACGGCTATAACGGCGCTCAAGAGCCGGTGTTTTTCAATATAATTCCGGCGGTCGGTTTCTCGGTCGAGCAAATCGAATATTTTACGGCACCAGTCTGTCCTGTTTTTACTTTGGTTTAAAGCCTCGCGGACAAGCGAAAGCAACTCCTCATGTTTTAGCTTGGGTTTGTCTTTTCGAAGATTGTCCTTGTTGCTGTAAAGACAAATACATTCCGTTCCTTCTTTAAAGGAGTGGTAAGGCGCTTTATTCAGAGTTTCTTTGAAACGGCGTTTGAGTTTCGCTACCTGGGGGTTCTCCTCATTGATTAATTTACTTATCTCCTGCCTTATGAAACGGCGCAGGAGGATAGTGAACTCATCGAAAATCCTTCCCGGTTCGGCCTTGCCGGTCGGAAAACAGTCTCTTGAACGAAGGTAATCGAATATGATATAATAGGGCCGGCCGGGCTTACTCTGCAAGAAAGTGCCCAGGATATCAATAACCAGGTCGTTGAGCGCTTGCCGTTCGTAACTTTTTAAGGGAAATTTATAGCCGAGTTTCTGGAGATATAGCAGATAACCTTTGGTAAGGTGGAAGGCCATATTGAAAAAAGGAATGAATATCTTTTTGTCGAGTGGTTTATTAAGAAAATCCAGTAATATCCGGTAAGTTCTGGTGTAGCTATTTTCAATCATGTTCACATAATCCTAGAAAGCTTCATTGACAAAAAAAAGTAGGCCCAGGGTGTCTTTCGAGATGTTCTATAAGTATAAAATATAGTTAAGATTAACCAGAATTTCAAGGGGTTTGTAATAAAAAGCCCGGTAGTAATTGACTATCACCGGGCTTCGTGTTTCCTGATTCAACCTTATTTTAGCAGTCCACGTAGGGCGGAACCCGGAGCGGTTCCGCCTATTTTGTCCCTTGACACTATATTTATCGCCTTTCGTCTATCCTGGTCACTCGCCATAATCACCCTCTATTTCAATTCTCTCGTTTGAACCCCAATCCTCCGTATAATAACCGTCCTCAAAATATCTGTGGATCGAGCTCTCTCGCCATTCAAACGGACTCTTGACCAGACCGTGCCTGACCGGATTATAATGTATGTAATCAATATGCCGGTCAATAGGTGAATAAAATCTTTTTAAAACGGATACAGATAAAAGATAAATGATTCGGTAAAACTTGTCAAGGTATAAAATTGGCTGTCAGGTCTCATCCGCCGGGGCGGAAAGGACCTGACAGAACCTGGGACGCACAATAAAATATGCGTAACCGTTAAAGGGTTCCGCCCTGCAAGGACTATTCGCCCTGACGTCTTGACAGCAAATATATTTGAATAATAATTAAGATCGCAAAGAAATAACCCGGGTTTATTCCCGCCGGTATCGCAAAAGCCGGCACGACGTTTTCTATTTCATATACCGGTAAATCTAGCAGATTAAAGAATTCATTGGTTGAGTTTCTCAGGAAAGTAAACACAAAGGTGGCGAACAAAAGGAGGTGGTATATTATCAGGGATATTTTTGCAAATTTTTTGTCGTCGTAAAACATGTAAGATAAAATAAATAATACAAAAATCGCGACGCTCAGAAGGTAGGTGCCCTTTATTGTAAAAATGAATTTACCGAACAGCGGAAAAGCCCCTTTAAAGAAAATGAACAGGTAGAAAATCGAAATCCAGAAAAAATTCAATAATATAATTGTCAGTTTATTTGATGATTGTTTTTCAAAAAAGCTCGCCGGTCCAGGGGTGTTGAAAAGTTGTCTGGTATTCGGATTATTGTAGAATCTCATCAGGCCATAGGGTAACAGGATTAAAAAGACCAGAGAAAATATCAGCATCGTCAAAAATTGATAGAGATTAATAATCTTCAGGAGGTTAAAGGAAAGCAGGATACTGATTGTTGCTGCGATACCGATTATTAACAGAGCCGTCAGGCAGGCGAGAGATAAATTGTACCCCCATTTTTTCAGTTTAAGATTACCTATGCCCAAAGGGATACCCAGAAGGGCCAGACAAAAATATACCATGAGATTAAATATTATGAAGGCAAACATCAAACTGCCGAAACCGAAGCCTTCATAATGGTTGTTTCCTCCCTCCGAAAATACATAAAAGCTGGTCAATTCGGCAGGAATTAAAAGCAGAGAAAACAACCCGATTATTAGTAGAATAGTCCCTATAATTTTTATGAAAATAACTCTTTTTTCTATCTTAATCATTATAGAATCCTTTCAAGGTCTCCCGTACTATATCCTTGTAAAATTTAAGAGATTTTTTCGGTGTAATCAAGTATCAAAATAATAAGGGTGAGGCATCCCGACCAGCCCTTTATACGGGGATACGACGGTAAACGTCAACGACCCGGATGTCAGCTTATTTAATCCTGCTCGCCGGCGACCGATACGGAATACCGTTATTTTTTCTTGTCACTTTTTTCAAATAATGGTATTTTCTTCTTTCCGATGATTTTAAAACGACATTACAAGGAGAAAACAGATGACGGGCGTTAAAAAGTTAAAAGCAGTCTTATTATTTGGACTGATGCTTATGGCCGCGATCGGGCTGATGCTGGTATCCTGCGGGCAAAAGACCGACACCGCTTCCGAGTCGGCGGTCATTGTCGACAGCACGGCCTCGGCTGACGGCGTCATGATTCACTATCGGGTCATGGGTTCAAATAACGATAAGGCGCTGGTGTTCGTGCACTGCTGGTCCGGCGACCAGACCTACTGGGATGAAACAGTCAAAGCCTTCAAGGACAATTATAAAGTCGTCACGCTGGATTTGGCCGGGCACGGTAGGTCGGGTATGAACCGCGACGAATGGACTATCGAGGCGTTCGGCGCCGATGTTGCCGCGGTGGTAAACAAGCTCGGCTTGAAAAATGTTATTCTGGTCGGTCATTCTATGGGCGGCGCGGTGAACATCGCCGCCGCGAACTTATTGCCGGAACAGGTGGTCGCTCTGATCGGGGTGGATACCTACCAGAACCTTCAGCAAAAAATGTCGGACGAGCAAATTAAACAGTTTACGGCGGCTTTCGAAGCCGACTTCCCGGGTGTCGTCCGGCAGTTTGTATCGAGCATGTTTCCACCCACGGCGGACACGGCCCTGGTGCGGAAAGTAGCCGACGATATGGCCGCGGCTCCCAAAGATGTAGCCATGGGAGCCATTATGAGTTTGTTCAAATACGACGCCCCGACCGCTCTCGAGACTATGCGAAAGCCGATTCGCGGTATCAATGCCGATATGGTCCCGGTCAGTGTCGAGGGGAACAAAGCCGTCGCCGAATCGTTCGAGGTGACCGTCCTCCCCGGTTACGGCCATTTTCTGCAACTCGAGGACCCGGTGACTTTCAACCGGGAACTGAAGGAGGCCATCGAGGAATTCTGGCCGGCTGAATAGGAATCGTGATGATTTACAGCGGGGGAATTATACGATGAAGTATTTGCCTGTAACGGAGGCTGATCGGGAACTTATTGAAGCCGCAAAAGCGGTAATCAGGAATAATTATGTTGCTGGAAGGCATCATGTCGGGGCGGCTGTCCGGGGTATGTCGGGACAGGTATATGCCGGTGTACACTTAGAATCACACGCAATCGATATATGTGCGGAAGCGGTGGCACTCGGTACCGCGGCATCCAACGGAGAGAGGGAATTCCGCGGTATTGTTGCTGTTACGATGGCGGGCGGGAAGGAACCACGGATTATTTCACCCTGTGGAGTCTGCCGGGAACTGATTCGGTTCTACGGTAACGATATTGAAGTACTCTTTATGGAAAGAGATGAATTAAGAAAGTGTCGGATTGATGACCTGTTGCCGGCTGCTTACATTGATTCATGAAATATTTGACAGCCCTTTAGATAATCCGGGTTATATAAGGATTTATAATATGGAGCGAGAAGAACTTGCGAAAAAGATAAAAGCGGTTTCATATTTGACGGGCGAATTCAGATTGAGGTCGGGAAAAACCAGTTCCTTCTACTGGGATAAGTATCGTTTTGAAAGCCCTCCTGAATTACTGGATGCCGTGGCTGGTGAGATGCTTAAATTTTTACCGTTATCTTTCGATAAGCTGGCCGGTTTGGAAATGGGCGGTATCCCTCTGGCGGTTTTGCTGTCACAAAAAAAGGGTGTACCCTGTCTTTTTGTAAGGAAAAAAGCCAAGACTTACGGTACCGGCAAGTTGGTGGAAGGGGGATTCGAGACTGGAGAAAAAATTGTGGTCATAGAGGATGTCATCACCGTTGCCGGTCAGGTGTGTGCTTCGGTTGAGCAGATGCGTGAACTGGGATTAGTAATAGAAAATGTTATCTGCGTGATAGACCGCCAGCAGGGCGGTCGTGAAAATCTTGAAAATATCGGATGCTCTCTCTCGGCGGTTTTTACTCTGGAAGAACTGGATCGGTGTTTGTAAATCTTCAGTTCAGTTAAGATTGAAACCTTAATCGGGATACACAAATATTAAGACGTAACCTGTGAAGGTTGCGCCTGTAGGGGTGTTAAAATTATCACGATTTGTTTTCGAGTTTTTTTAGGCGTTCCCGGGCGGCGGGGAGTTCCTCGAAAACCGGGTCGGCGTTCCGCCAGAGGTGCAGGAAAGTGCGATATTCACCGACCGCATCATCGTACCGGCCCACCGCCTCGTAAGCCGTACCAAGGTAATAATGTGCCTTAACGCTCCAGGTCCCCATGAAAGCCCGGCCGGGTTCGTAATATTCGAGCAGTTTCTCAAAGATTGTAATAGCACTGTCATATTGAGCGGCCGCCAGGTATGCCTGTCCCAGCATATAAAAGTAAGAAAATTTGTTGGCTGATTCGGCGGCTTGTTTGAAATTCCTGACCGCCGCGGCGGCGTTACCTTCGCTCAAATTAAGCACTCCCTCAGCATACCGGTAATTGTACATGCCGCAAATATACCGGCCGGTATCTCCGGCCAGCTGTTGTAATACTTCTTCGGCGCGGCTTTTCCGGCCGTTCTGAATCAAGATCTGGGCGTAAAAATCGTTATGATTGACATTGTCGTCCGGGTGCAACTGTCGATAAAGAGGAATGAATTTTTCCATCTCGGCTTCAGCTTGTGAATAATTTTTCATTTCATAATATATAAAAGCCTTGAGGAGATATTTACTGAGGAGGGGACCGGTGCTGACCTGGTCGATACGGTCGGCGGTGATGATATCGTCCGTGACCTCCATAGCTTTGTTAAGCCGGCCTTCGACCAGCGGAATATAAGCCTGGTAAATTCTGGCGTTAGCACGGTCGATGGCATTATCCGCAACGGTGAGCAATTTCCGGAAAGCGACGAAGGCGGAATCAGTCTCGTCTTTAAACAGGTAAGAAACTCCCAAATAAGAGAGGGAGTGGACGAATTTGGGATTAATGGCGATAGCTTGCCCGTAGGACGCTATCGCTTCGTCGATTCTGCCGTTCAGGCGATAGATATCGCCGCGGGTGTCATAAGGATTGGCCTCACCGGGGGCGATGGCGATATACTGGTTGATGGCCCAGATTGCCTGATTATAGTCGCCCAGTTGATTGTAACTATAGGCCAGGTGATTATAGGCCAGCTTATTCAGGGGGTCGATATTGACGGCGCGATTAAGATATTCGATGGCCTGTTCGGTGGAATCCAGCGAATAATAAAACAATCCCAGCCTGTAATAGGCGTCTTTTTCATCGGGATACCGTTTGATTAATGCCTTGAGTTCCTCGATGGCGGCTGTCCAGTTGCGTTCGGCCGACGCTTCGAGACTGCGGATATAATACCGGTCCCGGGTTCCGGCCCGGTCAATATATTTCATAGCCCCGTCGATATAACTCCTGTCCCGAAGCAGCGCCAGGTGGTAATAAGCCATGGCGAAGGTGGAATCGTATTCGATAACCTTTTCGAAACTTCGCGCCGCTTCTTCCCGATATACCTTGTTGTTGTATTCGACTCCCTCGAGGTAATAGCGGTAAGCCCGGGCGGAGTGAGTCGTAACATCGGCCACCAACCGGTCGGTTTCCAGGCGGGCTTCTTCCGGCGGCAGGAGATTGTTTTTTACCCGGGCGGTCAATTGGTCGACCAGGGAGAAAACGGTCATGGAGGTATCGCCGGTTATCCTCTCGGTGGCGATAACATCCCCCGAAGCGACATCGACCAGTTGCATGGTCAGGATAATATCGGTTTTGTCCTGCATATAGGTGCCGCTCAATACCCAGCGGGCATTGGCTTCTTCAGCCAGCTCGAGCGTACCGATGGAATCGATGGAACGCTCCTCCTTCCGGCTCATATATGCTTTCAGGTCGTTGATACGCTGTGACGAGACAACCTGAATAAAACGCGATTCCGACAGAGCGGCGGTCAGCAGGTTGGAAACCATCTCGCCCAGTTTCAGCGAATCGGCGGTGTCGGAGAGGTTTTCGAAATGCATTATCGCCATACGGTTCTTCTGCGCCAACGCTTCCTGGGAGGGGCGAAATTCGAGCTGCCAGTCTTTGAGAATTAAAAATAAAAAGACAAGCACCGCCGCTATGGATATCGGCACCAGAGTCGGCCAGATTATTTTGCGGAACTTCGGTTTCCTGATGTCGGTTGCAACCTCGACCGCGTCAACAGTCTCGCCTTCGGACATTTCTCTGGCCAGGTCCCGAACCTTGCGGCTGTGCTTCATCAGGTCGACGGCCCGGGCGAACCGGGCTAGCCGGTTATAACAATGCTCACATTCCAACAGATGCAATTCCAGCTCACAGCGCTCCTCCTCCGATAGCAAGCCGAGCTCATAATGATGAAGCTTTTCCTCAAAATGCTTGTCGATACATTCACTCATCAGTTGATATCCCCTTTTTCAAGACATCTCTCCAGTAAGGTTCGGGCTTTATGCAGCAGGACATAAGAGTGATTCCGGGTCAAATTCAGCTTGCGGCAGACTTCCTCGGTAGTGAAACCCTGGTAATGGAAATTCAAAATCCGGGCGTAACGCTGATTAACTGCAAAGATTTTTCTCAGGCAGTTGAGGAGGTTATTCTCCAGAACGGGATCCGGCTCGCTGCCGAAGGTATCCTCGGTGTATTCGGAGGTAGGCACAATTACATCTCTCCGCCTCTTCTTCTTGCTGATATAATTCAATAACCGGTTATGAATAATACTGTAGGCCCAGGCTACAAAACTTTTTTGAATCTGTACGTTGACATACTCTTCTTTTATAAAAAGTAAGGTGCCTTGTACCAGGTCCTCAGCATCTTCTTCATTCCATACTCGTTGTTTCGCGAACAGAATGAATCTTAAATAAAGATATTCAAAAAGTTTTTCTTCAGCCGCCCGGTCTCCGGACTGGGCTGAAAGATATAACTCGTTAATATTCAACAGCTACTCGCTCTGGCAATAGAGGTTTTTACAGACTAAATATATGATATTCCATCGGTTGGAACAATAATAATTTATTAAGAATAAGGCCCCGGACAAAACTAAAGGGAAAATAGGACTTTTACAAATTCCTGGAGGTAAAAAAATGTTCAGGGTCTTAATTATCAGCCTGGTTTTAATCCTGGTCAGCATACCGGTCTTAACTGAAGCTGCGGATGTATTCGATGGCCCGGAAAGTGTCGCATTCGATTCCATTTCCAACCGTTATTTTATCAGTAATTGTAGAGAAGGTTCAATCGTCCAGATAGATAATTTTGGTGATACCAGCTATTTTCAAACCGGTCTGGGGCATTGTTATGGTAACTGCATAAAAAACAACATTTTATATGTCACGACCGACAACCGGTTCAAGGGTTTCGACTTGACAAACGGTGAAGAAGTATATGATATCTTTATTACCATCCCCTCAAGAAATCTGGATGGAGTCACATACGATACCTCGGGTTATTTCTATGCCTTGTGTACAAACGGTGTGCTCTATCGGATTGACTTGAACGAACTGACATATGAAATACTGGTCAACGGTGGTTTTCCCAATTCTCCCCAGGATATAATTTTCGATAAATTAAATAACAGAATCCTGGTGGCTGCCTACGCGGGCGGTTCGGATATCTTGCAGGTCAGCCTTCCCGATGGTACGATGACTTCCGCCGGGGCTACGGTTACCGGTTTATTCGATGGTATCAGTATCGATTCTGAAGGTTATATCTACCTGGCCAGTCATTACACCCCTGGTATCGTGTACCGTTATAATAACGATTTTACGGTGGGTCCGGAATTAATTAAGAACAACTATAACCAACCCGCCGGTCTCGATTATAATCTCCGCGATGATATCGTCGCGGTACCGGTATTCGGCAGTGATGAAGTCGATTTCATTCATCTTTATGTCGATTTTCAGGCTGATACCCTCTGGGGTTACGCTCCTCTGGAAGTTACTTTCACGGCCACCAACGGTGCCCTGAACAGCGCCACCGGTGCCGGCTGGGACTGGACTTTCGGCGATGGCGGGACGGGTGAAGGGCAAATAGTCGCTCATACCTACCAGAATCCGGGAGCTTTTAATGTCACCGTGACCATCGACCCGCCCGAAGGTTACGACCACAGTTATACCCGTTACGATTATATCATTGTTCTGGCCGACTCCCTAAAAGGGAGTGATGCTGAAGTCGAGACCGATACGTTTGAGGTCGCGCTTGAACTTGTCAATAACATGCCCCTGAAAGGGCTGGTTTTACCCTGTGAATTCGCAGGGGATATGGAACTCAATTTCCTCGGTTATTCGGTTGAAGGCTGCCGGGCCGAAACGTTCAACACGATTGCTTACCTCGACTCTGACTTGGCCAACCAACGTTTCACCCTTTTATTTGAAAATCTCCCCTGCATTTATCTTCCCGCCGGTACGGGACTGCTGGTAAAATTGCAGTTTGAAATAATCGCAGCCGATTCGGGTGATGCGATGGTGCTGACGATGGCCGGTTATGACAGCTACAGTCCGCTTTTTTACGGCGCCCTGACCGACTACGCCCCGGAACTGAAGCCGGGTTCGGTCACTTATGTCGAAACCGGGTGTTGCGAGGATGTTACCGGCGACGCCAACTGTTCGGGCGGCGACCCGGATATCTCCGATATCACCCGGCTCATCGACTATCTCTATATCTCTCACAGCCCGCTGTGCTGTGTGGAGGAGGCCGATGTCGATGTCTCGGGCGGCGAGCCGGATATTTCCGATATTACTTATTTAATCGACCACCTGTATCTGTCGCACAAAGCTCTCAAACCCTGCCCATAAGATAAAATATACCAATCGGGTAATGCCCCATAAAAAAGGTCGCTTTAGATAGTTCCGAAGCGGGCTTTATAATTTCTTGACAGATACAATCGCATCATTTATAATAAAATAGAATAGATCATCTTCGTATTACATCTCACAAGCACGCTTAAACTACAAATTTAAGGAGTGGTGTATGATCAGGAAACTTGTTTCTTTGATTGCCCTCACTTTGTTTTTAATCGGTACCCTCACCCCATCAACCATGAGCAAATCCCGCATAAAGAGCGAACGGGCGGAAAAACTGTCGCATTACGGGTTCATGTATGACAAGAGAGCCAGAATATACGATTCCAGTAAAAGAACTCTTGTAAATTCGCAATCTGTTAAAGTAAAATATCCTGAAAATTCGTTGGGTATCACGGCTAGTATCTCACCCGGCGAAGATGTCGGTTATACGTATATGGCAATGCAACAAACATCCACGATGGGACGTTTGGTGGACTGGCGAATGCCTAATCCACAGATTCATTTCGCCTGGACACTTCTGTTTACAGAGCAATATAATATAGGGCCACGTGCGGTGGTTTACAACGTGTACGATCCCATTTCAGGTACCTGGCCCAAAACCGCCGGTGTCGGTTGTACGGTATCCCCTCTCGGCGAAAATCTTTATCGGTTTGTCAACCTCGATGTCATGCCGAGCGGAGGGGCAGTTGTAGCAGCTCACGGTCAGTGGGCAGCCGGTCAGCCGAACCGTACCCATACCTGGTGGGACGCCACCGCGCCAGCCATTTACTGTGGTTTCGGCAACGGTAACTATGTTCCCGACGCGGTCAGCCAACCGGGTTCATATCACAACGGTGAGTTTGGAGCCCCTAAACTCGAATACCATATCTACGGTTCGGATACAGTAACTTATTGTTTTTCATATGAGTATCCGGAGTATGGAGCTATAACTGTATTTCGTAAAGTCGGTAAATTAAGTGAAGGTACCTGGAGTGCGCAGGTCATAGATAATGTCAATTTCCCCGTACAGGATATTACCGCGTCTCGTGTCTCGCCAAAAGTCGCCGCGGTATGGACAAAAGAGGTCTCCGGTGAAGATAACGGCAGCTGTGATGTCTGGTACTGGGTTTCCGATGATATGGGTGAGACCTGGGATCCGGGCAATAAGTATAATATCACCAATTACGTTACCGGTGAACCCGGGTATCGGGCCTGGATGGAGGTGAACTGTCTGTACGATATGAACGATCATCTGCATGTTATATGGAACGGAAATATTTATGACGGCATAAGCGCAGAAACAAGGAGCTGCCGTCTGTTTCACTGGGCTGAGCATACCGGCGTTATCAGCACCGTCCACAATGCCGAATGGGACGCATATTTGAATTGCGGTCTGGGCGGCGATAATGTAATGAATATCGGTAAATTCAATATTTCAGAATGTAACGGCCGGCTGTACGTTATCTGGTCTCAATGGGGGGACCCGGAAAACGGTGACTCCACCGACTGCGCCGACCCGGATGTGGTCGGAATCGCCAGCAACGCCAACGCTGAAATTTACCTGTCGGTTTCGACAACTCTCAACGGCATCCTCTGGGACGCAGCCCGTAACCTGACCAATACCAAATCTCCGGGATGCGATACCACCGCCGGTAACGAGTGCGGTAACGAGCTCTGGGCGTCAATGTCCAGATTTGGGATGTACAACGACGACTGGACCGGCCTCGACTGGTCCAACGCCACTCAGGCTCTTACAGTAGACCCGTCACAGTATCCGCCTTACACCGGAATATATTATCTCGATGTCCAGTATGTGGCCGACCTGCTGCCGGGGGTGTCTATCCCCGACGAAGCCCTGCCCTATACCTGGAATCCAATTAAATGGTTCCGTCTGCCCTGTGTGGATCCGGTTATCGAGGCCAAGATCAATCTTTCCCCGCGTTATATTAACTATCCGGATTACACCCAGCATGGCACCCCCAAGCCTTACAATATCAAGGTCGAGAACAGCGGCAACGCCGACCTGGATATATCCAAAATATACTTCGAAAAAGACACCGAAACCGGTCTTGACTGGCTGGGCATAGACAAGACCAGTATGCTGGTGCCTTCCGGCGCCCAGGATAATATCGACACCCTGGTGTTGACCCTGAACAAGGGCGGGGCGGTCAATGATCCCGGCACGGTGTACAACCTGGTCGGTCGCGTCGGATTCGAGTGGGCGCGGCAGGTCGGTCTGGATACGGCCTTCGTGGAAATCGACTTCTTCGTGGCCGATACAGTAATCGGGGTTGTGTACGATACCGTTTTCACCAACAACATCGGCTTGGTTGTCTCCAGCAACGGCAATATGGGCAAAGATGGCATCGGCTTTGTAAATATGGACTTCTTCGGAACATCTCTGGAATGCGATGATTCCTCTAACTTTAACTTTGATAACCAGGATACCATACCCGGTGACGCTTCGATTTATCTGCGCGACGCTTCGCCGGTTATTTTAACCGCTGATATCGTCGGTTACGATACCACCGTAACAGCCAGCTGGTCGATTTTCAACGATGGTTTTGAAACTGAAAATGGTTTTAAACCGGTTACCGGCGAGGCGGCCGGCGGCGTCAAGCTGACCAAAGCAACTCATTACAATCCCACGGGAACCCCGTTCTATGATTGCTTTCATACCGGTTCTTTCGTTACGATTGACTCATCTCTGGTCGTGGAGAAGACTTACTATGCTCCGACGGCGGATGTCTCCTATATCGTCCAGTTGATGCGTATATTTTCGTATGACGGCGCCGCTCACAACAATCTGGTCATAGGCGAGGCGTTCGACTGGGATATCCCCTCCGACTCCGATTCCTATAACACAGCCGGTACCGAACCGATTAGCGACCTGATTTACTTAGTCGGCGGCGAGTTCCATGAGCCGCACGGTGACTCTCTGGAATGCACCGATAATAATACCCGCTTCGGCGGAGCGGTTCGGGCCGGTTATTACACCCAGGCCGAATTCAACAGCAATCCGACCCTGGTACACACCGATCCTATCTGGGGGGGGTATACCGAGTTAAATGAAGACTATGTCTATCCGAAAAACGCTTTTATTCCAAACGAATTGTATCATAATATGATGTACAATTCGGGTTTAAACGCACAGCAGTCCTCTATGTGTAAAGACCAGCATATAGTCCTGACCTTCTTTGACAGCTATGATCTGGGTGCGTCCGATACCCTGTTAATCTGGACGATAATGGCGACAACACCGGAATTTTCTGACATATCCGACTTGGTTGCCCAGATTGGAGCCGGTAAAGCCTGGCTCGCTGCAAATATCAATGTCGTAAATAAAGATTTTGTCAAGATTACTGACCATGATAATGATAATATTCCGGACAGCCTGGATAATTGCCCCCTGGTCTACAATCCCTTGCAGATTAATTCTGATGAAGACAGTCTGGGTGACGCCTGTGATAACTGCCCCGAAATCGATAACCCGGACCAGCTGGACCTGGACGATGACGGTGTCGGAGACATTTGTGATATCTGTTTGTATATCCCCAACCCCGGTCAGGAAGATTTCGATAATGACGGCGTGGGTGATACCTGTGACAATTGTAGGACTGTGCCGAACAACAGCCAGATTGATACCGATAACGACAATGTCGGCGATTCCTGCGATAATTGTCCTTTTGTACATAATCCCAACCAGCTGAATTCCGATACGGACAGTCTCGGTAACGCCTGTGATATCTGCCCTTACGATTATGACCCGCAACAACTGGATACCGATAATGACGGTGTGGGCGATTCCTGTGATAATTGTCCCTCGGTTTACAATCCCGGTCAGGCTGATGCGGACGATGACGAGGTCGGCGACCTGTGTGACCTTTGTCCGGATTTTGACGACAGGGATGATGTGGACAGCGACGGTATCCCGGACGGGTGCGATAATTGCATGGAAATATATAATCCGGCTCAGGCGGACAGAGATGACGACGGTCGGGGAGATACGTGCGATAACTGCCCGGATGTCGCCAATTATGATCAACTCGATATTGACGAAGATTATGTCGGTGACTCCTGCGATAACTGTTTGACGGTTTATAATCCTGACCAGGCCAATCATGATACCGACCCTTACGGAGACTTCTGCGATACCGACGATGACAATGACGGCATTCTTGATGACGGAGACCTCAGCGGCATCATTGGCGATTATTTGTGTACCGGCGGTGAAACCGTCGATTGTGATGACAACTGTCAATTTGTATTCAATCCCGACCAGGCGGACAGTAACAGCGACGGGAACGGCGACGCCTGTGATGGTTGTTGCGAGGGTCTGACCGGCAATACCAATTGTTCCGAAGAGGAGGAGCCGGATATCTCGGATATCACCCGGCTCATCGACTATCTCTATATCTC
>JAFGNW010000107.1 GCA_016926795.1 Candidatus Zixiibacteriota bacterium | reverse complement strand
CGCGCAGTATTATATTCCCGACCGGATGCGCCGGCTGCATTTCGCCAATCTTCCGGCCCGATGCACGATTCGGATTTACACTCTTGATGGTGACCTGATTCGGGAAATCGAGCATGATATGAACCCCGCCGACCCGACCGCCATGCACGAAGAGTGGGATATGATAACCCGTAACACGCAGCGGGTCGTGACCGGTATATATTACTGGGTGGTCGAGGAGCCCAACGGCGACACCCAGATAGGTAAATTTGTTATAATAATGTAGTACATATGGTACATGTTTGATTTTTCCAAAATCAAAGGCCGCCGGAAAGTTTATTTCCTGACGGCCTTTCTAATTTGCCTGGTTTTTTTTACCGGGTCGGCACGGGAGCTTCAACCCCGGAAAAAGTGGGATGACGCCAAAATCCGTCCCTGGATAAGCACCGCGGACCGTCCGCTGGTCGAATACGCAGCTCACAATCGCGGCAATATCCAGCTGGCGATTGCCAATAACGGCACCTTCGGCACCTACGGCCAGGATATCGGCGACCCGTTCACCGGGGAACGCATCCCCTCGCTGGTGTATCCCAAAAACAGCGACATCGTCTATCTCTGGGTGGGGGCTTTCTGGATCGGGGCAATCGTCGGCCGGGACACCCTGGTCTCCACCGGCACCGAGGATTTTTATGATAACCAGGAATTCTGGCCGGGAGAATTATTCGGCAGCGACACCACCCATTTTGTTTATAAATCAATCGATGTCAACAGTCGTTTCTTTTCCGAGGACGCCTTATCGGAACAGGATATCATTTGTGAATACTATGACACTCTGACTGACCCCAGTTATGTCAATTACGACCGTTATGACCAGCGTCCGCACATCCCCCTCAACATCAAAGTCACTCAGCGCACGATGGCCTGGAGTTACGATTATGCCGACGATTTTATCCTGTTCGATTATCAGATCAAAAACATCGGGCTGGAAAGGCTATCCCAGGTATATATGGGAATCTGGATTGACGGCGATGTCTGGCATATTTCACGCAACAGCGAAGTGGGATGGAACGACGACATCGTCGGATTCCTGCGTTCCCATCCGGCGCCCGAGGGGGGCAGCTGCGTCGATACCGTTAACATCGCCTATACGGCCGACAACGACGGCGACCCCGACGGGGCCAATTGGGATTACCGTTCCGCCCGGGACGTGGTCGGCGTGCGGGTGGTGCGCACTCCCGCCGAGTCCTTAAAATATTCCTACAACTGGTGGATAATAAATTATTATGACCCCTTGAAAGATTTCGGCCCGCGGCGGCAACCGACAACGGGTGACCCTTTCCGTCGCTTCAGTTCTCGTCTGGGTACACCCGAAGGAGACCGGAATAAATATTATATACTGCGGCACGAGGAGTTTGATTATGACCTGATTTACACCGCCGTAGACCATACCACCGAAGGCTGGCTCAGCCCCCCTGAGAATGCGGAAACTTATGCCCGCGGTTTCGATACCCGCTATATGCTTTCATTCGGCCCTTTTAATATCGAGCCCGGTCAGAGCCTGCCGATTTCTCTGGCAATCGTGGGCGGTACCGGTCTGCATCGGGATCCAACTGATTTCGAGGCGCTCTTCGACCCCCACAATCCGGATATCTTTTACAATTCTCTGGACTTTTCCAATCTGGCGCTCAATGCCCGCTGGGCATCCTGGATTTACGACAATCCGGGAGTGGATACCGATGGCGACGATTATTACGGCAAGTACCGGGTATGCGACGGTTCACCCGACAAAAAGAATCCTACAGACTCTATTGACGACGGTGGCCACTGGTACGAAGGCGACGGCGTCCCCGATTTTCGCGGAGCCGGCCCGCCTCCTTCGCCCAAAATAAGGATTATACCCAGTGTCGGCAGACTGGTCATTCGCTGGAACGGTTATTACTCGGAAAACATACCGGATATTTTCCTGCAGGAGATAGATTTCGAGGGTTACCGGGTATACGTTGCACTCGACGACCGCCCGTCCAGTTTCACCCTGCTGCGTTCTTTCGACCGGGAAGATTACAATCGCTTTATCTGGAAACAGCTCCCCGGCGGTGATATGGGCTGGGCTCTCGAAGAAGTCCCCTTCACTCTTGATTCCTTAAAAATCATATACAACGACCCCAATTTCGACCCGACCCGGTTCACGCCCAGCCAGCCGTTGAACTATGACAGCACCCTGTATTATTTCGAGTCTCAGGATTTCAACGCCTACGACCTGTTGTCTCCCGGCGGCATACACAAGGTTTATCCGGAAATCACGGTTCCCCCGCCGGCCGATTCATCACAATGGACTGATACCGACCTGACTTACGATTATGACCCGCCTTTGCCAAAATACTATGAATACGAATACGTTCTTGAAGATATCCTGCCCACTGTCCCTTATTATGTTTCCGTGACGGCCTTCGATTTCGGCTCACCCAATGCCGGTCTGGATGCCCTGGAAACGAAACCCGTCAACAACATGGTGATTGAATACCCGCTTACCCCGGCGGATACGGTTGAGGCTAAAGACCTCGATGTTTATGTTTATCCCAACCCTTATCGCATCGACGGCAACTATTACGAGCTGGGTTTTGAGGGCCGCGATTCCGAATATAAAATTCCCGACCGCATGCGGCGGATTCATTTCGCCAACCTCCCCAGGGTTTGCAAGATTTCCATCTATTCCCTCGACGGGGACCTGATACGGGAGATTGACCATAATTATCCCCAGGGGGGCCCAGGTTCGATGCACGATACCTGGGATTTGATAACCCGTAACACTCAGCGGGTTGTCTCGGGAATTTATTACTATGTTGTCGAATCCGAAACGCGGACGCAAATTGGTAAGTTCGTTATTATCTTGTAGCTATTCTCTGGTATTATATTTAAGCGGCAGGATTTTCCCGAAAATCATATAACCTAACCCGGACAACAGGGCCAGCGAGGAAATTATCATCCAGGCGACCACCGGTGTTTGTCCGAAATGGTCCAGGATAACACCGCCGTAAAGGGGTCCCAGAGACCATCCCGCCGTCACAAAAAAGCCGTGCACACCCATATAACGGCCTATGCGTCCCTCGGGCGCCAATCGCGAGGTCAGGGTCAGTGACGGCGGTGAAAGGAAAACCTCACCCAGGCTGATAATAATCATACAGAGAACGAAATATTCAAAACCGATAAAAATACCAAACATAGCATAACCTATGAAGTGCAACAACGCTCCCCAGGCCAGCTGGGAGGTAAAGCGGAAACGGGCCAGCAATCGGGTTATTGGTATCTGCATGAACACCACCATCAGACCGTTGACCGTAAAAAGCATTCCCAGCTGTGATTCGCTGAGGCCCACCATCTCCACGGTGTAAATCGACATCGGCGCTATCAACTGGGCTATGACCAGGTAGAGAAAGAATATCAGAACGGCGTGCCGGGCCAGGTTAGTGTCGTTTTTGACGGCGATTAAATCGGAAAAACGAAAGCGTTCCTGTATTTTACCAACTTCCGGCACGACCAGAAACAACCAGAAGATAAAAACCGAAAGCAGAGTGATACCGCCGGAAAGATAAAAGAGAAAGGCGTAGGATTTGGCGGCCAGGAATCCGCCGAGAGCGGGACCGGCCGCCCAGCCGAGATTGCCCGCCGAGCGGGAAACAGCGTATCCTTCGAGTCGTTTTTTGGAGGGCAGAATATCCGCGACCAGGGCGTTAACGGTTGGCATAAATACCGCTCCGACAATCGAGTTGAAGGTGAAGATAATTCCGATAGCCCAGAATCCCCAGTGATACTGAATCGCCAGACCCAGAAAGATAAAAGTGATGACGCGAATTCCCTGGGAGTGAATCAGCATCTTACGTCGGCTGATTCGGTCGGAGAGTTCCCCGCCCACCACCTGAAATAAAGAACGTACGATAGCAATGACGGCGAAAAACACCCCGATCTCGGTTGTAGAGAGACCCAGTTCACTGTGAAAATAAATAGAAATAAAAGGTATGGAGGCGGCGAAACCCAACGCGGATACGAACCAGCCGAAAGCCAGAATCCAGAGGTCCTTGCTGAACTCTCCAAAGAAATCGAATAGGCGTTTGAACATGTTCACGGGCGTAAATTTATGTTTTTTATCCGCGCCGATAAAGAATTATTCTTTGCCGGCGTATTTTTCAATAAGGTACCGGGCGATATTATCAAAACCGTTTATATCATATTTCTGCCGGCCGGCATGAGCCATCTGCGTCAGGCGGCTCTGCTGACGGTAGCGATTGACGGTCAGACCGAAAGTAAGCGCCTGGTTATCGTCGGCCAGCAATTCGGCGGTACCGCTTTTAAGAAGTTTCTCACGATTCAGGGGAGAAAACGGGCCGATGGGCGGCTCGACAATAAACAAGGGCAGTCCCAGGCCCAGCGCCCAGTTGGTTCTCTCGTGCGAGGGCGCCACGAAATAATCGAAGTTATTGAAAAGCTTGGCGGTGAAAATATTCTCCTCGCGGCGGGTTTTATAGGTAACCATCATCGCCGGGGGCAATTCGTTCGGGAACAGCGCCCCGGTATCCAGTACCGGCAGCATAATCTGGTTGCGTCGAAAATACTGTTCCGTTTCTTCGGCTAACCGTCCTCTATGACGGGCGAAGACAACAGCCCGACCACCGTAATGCACCGCCGAAACCGCCGCCGCGGCTATTTTACTGATATGCAGTCGGGGTTCCGCACCGGATGAGAAAAACGCCCCGGTCAACGGCCCTCTCGTCCCGAAACGTTGCAGTCGCTCCTCGAACGCGTCTCCGGCTATTTTTACCAGGGCCGGCTCGATACACAGACCGGTTATGAACAACGAGCGGTCGTCATAACCGGCTTT
>JAFGNW010000007.1 GCA_016926795.1 Candidatus Zixiibacteriota bacterium | reverse complement strand
GGCGATGAAGCTATTTTAAGCTGCATGCTGACAAAGCTGAGGGAATTGAAATTGAACGCCGACTACGTGGTTTATTCGGGCGATCCCGAAGAAACCACCCGCACCCACAAAGTCGCCGCCGTTCACAATATCCTGCCCACCTCCGTCAAGAGCTTTTTAATCCGGGCACTGGGCCGCAACCGGAAAAATTTTTACGAAACTCTGAAAGCATTCCGCCGAACGACAGTTTTTATAGTCGGCGGGGGCGGACTTTTCTACGACCATCCAGACTCCAATATTTACCTGCTGGAACTGCTGACCAGAATCAAGCGAGCCAAAAAATTCGATAAGAAAGTGGTTCTTTTCGGGGTCGGATTCGGACCGGTGTATCTCGAACATTCTAAAAAAAAGTTGAACGATATCCTGAACCGGGTGGATTTGATAACCGTCAGAGACGAGGAGTCCAGAAAGCTGGTCGAGGAACTGGGTATCGTCAAGCCAGACATACATACCACGGCTGATTTTGTTTATTTTCTGAAAAGCGCTTCCGATATACAAATTGATAAAATTCTGGAAAAAGAACGAATAGCTCTTTCCCGACGCCCGCTAATAGGTCTCTGCCTGTGCTGCTATAGTAACGAACACCCGGCCTGGAAAAAGAGCCTGGTCGGTTTCTGCCGTTACGCTCTCGAAAATTTAAATGCCGACCTCCTGTTTATTCCCATGCAGACCGGTGGCGGGTTCGATGACCGGGTCAGCGCCCGGGCTATTATTGACGAATTAAAAAATAATGAGCGGATTTTCTCAATCGAGGGGCAGTACTCGCCGCAGGAAACGATGGGATTGATGGCGCGCTGTAATATGATTCTGGGAGAAAGGTTCCACGGCGTTATTCTCTCGTTAAACAATCGCGTCCCGGTCTTCGGGCTTTCGTATAAACCCAAAGTAGAGCGCCTGTTCAAAGAAATCGGCCATGAGGACTGGTTTGTACGTCTGGATGAGATGACACCCGAAGCCCTGATTGAAGGCTTCCGGAAAATCTGGGACGTCAAAGAAACCCTTGATGATGAACTGCAAAAGGGGTTTAAACTGCTTGAAAACAAAGCGCTTAGAAATTTTACTCTACTGGTCGAACTGCTGCAAAAGAAACCCTGATTTCTAGTTTTATTTTTTGTTTCTCCTCCTTATATAAGTATATATTATTTTGAGTGGTATAATCTCTGTTATAGTTAACGGACCCTTTTTTAACGGTTTTAGGTAGTATGAAGGTCGAAGAAAATACCAATTTAGGACTATCCCCCGAGATGCACCGGAGCACGCCGCTCATAAAAGGCCGGCACATATATTTATTGCTGGTAATCGGTGTTTCGGTGGTAGCGGCGACAGCCCTTCTGGTCGCACCCGATAAGTATCAGTTGCCGCTCATCCTGGCTATCCCGGCGATGGTAATCGGTATCTATATTCTGAAAAATCCCTATTTCGGCATCTACCTGTTTTTCCTTTACGACACGCTGAGACCCTATGATTTCATCTATGCCCTGCAACCGCTTCAGCTGGCTATCATAATCGAGGGCTTAACTTTTCTCTCCTGGATTATATATTTATTACGTAACAAGAATAAATTAAACTGGCACGTTTTTAATTGGCCGTTCCTGGGTTTTCTCGGCCTGATTGGGTTGTCGGTGTTTACCGCTGAAAACAACCGATTAGCTTATGATATCTTTATCATCATGACCGTCAGCTTTGTAATGTTCATTGTCGCCACCAATACGGTGGACTCCACCAAGCGTTTAGAAAAGCTTATCTGGCTGTTTTTAATGATTCATCTCTATTTCGCCATACGGGGAATTTATAATTACTATTTCGGTGAACCGCTGCCGGACGGACAGAGAACCAGCGGTATTGTCGGCTCCAGTTTTTTAAGTGACGAAAACGATTTCGCCCTGGTTATAAACGTATTAATCCCGATGACTTTTTTCATGTTTATAGCCCTGAAAAAAAAGTTCCTCAAAATTTTTACCGGCGGTCTTCTGGTGGTATACGTTTTTGCTATTATCAGCAGTTTTTCCCGCGGCGGCTGGGTCGGCTTCATGGCTGTTATCACCTACTGTATTTTGAATTCCAAAAAAAAGCTGGTCAGTTTTACGGTTGTTCTGATGCTGGGGCTGGTGCTTATATCGGTGGCTCCGTCTGAATATTGGCAGGAAATTGAAACCATCTCGGATACCAGCGAATCCACCGCTGATGCCCGTATCCGTTACTGGAAAGCGGCCCTCTTGATGTTCAGCGATTACCCTATTCTCGGTGTAGGCGCCGGTAACGGCGGTATTTGGTTACCCGACTACATTTCAGGCACTGCCAATCCGGGTACCGAATGGGGCCGAGCCTTTCACGGCACTATCCCCCAGATACTCGCTGAGCTGGGTACCCTCGGATTTATATGCTATGTACTCATGGCTTATTATGCCGTTAAGGGATTGTTAAAAATCCGAAAACGAAGAGCCACAGGTAAAAACAACATTTCCAGAAGTGTCATCGCCAACGGCCTGCTGGGCGGGATCATCGCCTATTTCGTAACCGCCACCTTCATCTCCACCGTCTATTATCCCCAGCTGTGGATGCTTTATACTTTAGCTATAATCCTTATTCATATCGACCGCGCGGAAAGCGAGAATGTACTTGAGGTCCCGATAGAACCGGAACCAAAGAAAATATCTTAAAAGAAGAAGCTTGGGAAGTGACCCACACCGGCGAAAAAAATATTTTCATTTTGACTTTTTCATTTTTAATGATTTTGCACCTTTACCTGATATGGCAGCAGTCGTTCTACCCCTTTCTGGATATGCCCAACCATCTGGCCGCGGCCGCGGTGTTAAAAAATATGGGCGATATCACCAATAATTTCAACGCCTTTTACAACGTTGAATTGTTCTTCCAACCCAACGTTTTTCACCTGCTTTTTTGCGCCTCGGATATCTTTCCCTTGGTGGAGACAGCCAATACCGTTTTCTTGAGCCTGTACGTTCTTCTTTTGCCCCTGGCGACCCTGATGATCATCAACCGGCTGAACGGGAACGCCTGGTATTCGCTGTTGAGCTTTTTGTTTCTGTACAATTTCAACATTTCCTTCGGGTTTGTAGGTTTCGCTTTCGCTGTCCCGCTCCTGCTGATTTTCCTCTGCCTTCTTCTGGATTATCCCGGTGAGAATCCTTTCGCCCGAAGGACGATGGTCGGCTCTTTTCTGGTGCTGCTCTATTTTGTCCATGTCCTGGCGATGCTTTTCGCCCTGCTAATGTTTCTGACGTTCTGCCTGTATTTCTTCCGGCGTTCGCTAAAAAGATTTTTCGCTGAAATTCTCCCGGCCCTGCCGGTGACTGCCCTTGTCCTGGCCTGGTGGTTTCTCTATCATGACGACGAATCCCCCGGCCTGACGGTTTTCCTGGGAGATTATTATTTACACGAATTTTTTCAAACTTTCATAAAACGCGCCCGCCTGATTGCTTTAGACAATTACAGCCTTTTTAACCGCTATACGGGATACGCCGTCGGTATCTTTTTCACCCTGGCGGCGACGGTGCCTTCGCTGTACGCTCTTTATATCCGGCGCGAAACAATCGCCCGGGCTCTGAAGAAACCGGCCGCAACATCCGTTTTCATTTTTATTTTCTGCGCTCTCCTGTGTTTTTTCCTGCTGCCGGAGGGCCTGCCCGGACAGGGCTATCTCTACCAGCGTTTCGCGGTAATTTTAATCCTGGGGATAATCGCGGCGGGCGGATCATTCGCTTCGCCGAAAATATCAAAAATCAAAACCGTCGCCCTGCTGACGGTATGTCTTTTACACTTTGGTCTTTACTACGATTATTTCACCGCCTTCGACCGGGAGAACGAAGGTTTTGCCGAAGAGATTATATCCGAAATCCCGACCGACAAGATCCTGGTCGGCTTGATAGCCGACAATCTGTATCGGGGTCACCCGATGTATTTTCATTTTCCCAACTATTTCATCGTCCGCCGACAGGGCATTGCCGCTTCCTGTATAACCAAATACCGCTTCGGGATTATCCGTAGAAAGATGACCGAGGATATCTTGCCGGTTTACGATGAACTGGCGCGGGATACAACCTATATCTCGGGCAATTATGAAAAAGCCGATTATCTGTTAATCCGGGGCGAGCTGCCGCCGGTATATAAACCGCTGTTAAATAGTTTTAAACTGGTTAAATCTTTGGGAAAATGGTTTATTTACGATAAGATAATCAAATCGGAAGAAGCGGGCTGACAGTGAACGATTTGGGACAAGTATAAAAAACAACCGAATGAAAGTTGAAGATAAGTCAGCTGATAATCATTCTTAGATATGATAAAGATAATAAATTACAGCGACAGATATGAATCCGCCTGGTCGGAGTATGTTGACCGCTCGCCGGAAGCCACGGTGGCACACCCGGTGGGCTGGCGCAAAGCGATGAAAACCGGTCTCGGTCATGAACCGTATTACCTGCTGGCGCTAGAGAACGACGCTGTCAAAGGTGTCCTGCCCCTCTTTCTGGTTAAAACCTGGTGGCGGACAAAATATATCGTCTCGCTGCCCTGGATAGATTACGGCGGTCTTCTGGCCGACGATGAGCCGACCGCCCGAGCCTTGCTCGAAAGGGGGCAGCAACTCACCAAAGAACTCAACGCCGAATTTATGGAATTCCGCTCGGTCGATGAGAACCACCTGGGTATGGCCCTGCGCACCGACAAAGCGACTTTTTTACTGCCGCTGGATAAGGACCCGGAAATCGTCTGGAAAGGTTTCGATGCCAAGCTTCGTAACCAGATTCGCAAATCGCAGAAATCGGAACTTAGCTCCGAGTTTGTCGGCCTTGAAGGGCTGGATCGCTTTTACAAAGTTTTTTCGTACAATATGCGGGACCTGGGCACGCCGGTCTGGGGCCGGGTATTTTTCCGGGCAATCCTCGAGAATTTCCCCGACAAGGCCCGGTTAATATTGGTCAACAAGGACCGGGTTACTATCGCCGGGGGTCTGGTGCTGGCTTTCAAAGACCGGCTGTACGTACCGTCAGCCTCGTCATATCGGAGTCACCTGAAGTACTGTCCCAACCATGCTCTTTACTGGTCGGTAATCAAGTATGCCTGTGAAAAGGGCTTTGCTTACTTTGATTTCGGGCGCTCCAGTTATGACGCCAACACCTTCAACTTCAAGAAACAATGGACCCAGCCGCCCCGGCCGCTGACCTGGCAATATTATCTGAACCGAATCGACGAGGTGCCGAGTATCAACCCGGCCAACCCGAAATATAAGCTTTTTATCGGCCTCTGGCGGCGGTTGCCGCTTTTTATGGCCAATTACCTGGGACCCAAAGTTATTAAAAACTTTCCGTGAGGTTTGAAAACTTCTTTATGTTTTATCTGGTACCACCGGCCGGCAGCCCCATAACTATCGGGGATATTTTCAGGATTAAAGCCGCCCGCATGCGACCGGCGGCGGCTCTGGCAAAATTTACCGACCAGATAAAAAACCAAACCCGAATCGGGCACTGTTTTTTTGTCAATTCCGGACGCAGCGCCCAGACCCTTATTTTAGAAGCTCTCAAAGAGCTTGCCGCGTCCGATAAAAACGAAGTCGTCATCCCGGCCTACACCTGTTATTCGGTCCCGGCCTCTATCGTCCGGGCCGGGTTGAAAATCAGAATCGTCGATATCGACCCCGAAACACTCGATTACAATTACGACCAACTCCGACATATTGATTTTTCAAAAGTGCTGGCCGTCAACGCCAGCAACCTTTTCGGCCTGGTCAGCAACTGGAGGGAGCTGAACCCCCTGGCGAAAGAGCATAACGTGTATCTTATCGATGACGCCGCCCAGACGATGGGGGCGTATTATGATAATAAACCTTCGGGAAGTTTCGGGGACGTCGGTTTCTTCAGCCTCGACCGGGGTAAAAATCTCTCCACTTTCGCCGGCGGTGTTCTTGTGACGAACAACGAACATATCGCCGAGCGGATTTCATCTCGTATTTCCGGTTTAAAACAACCCGGCCTGATATTCGAGGCGAGCCTGCTGATAAAAATTATTACATACAGCCTGATGCTGCGGCCGCATTTGTACTGGCTGCCCGAGGCCCTGCCGTTTCTGGGATTAGGAGAGACGGTTTATGATGAGACCTTCGCGATAACAAAACTTTCCAAACTTCAAATAGCCGCCGGCGCGGTTCTGTATCATAAGCTGGATTTTTTTAACAGGTGCAGAGCTGAAAATGCCCGCAGATTAGCCGAACCGATTACCGCGTTTGAGCGTTATACTATTCCGGGGTTTAAATCAGACAACTGTCCCGCTTTTTTACGATTGCCGGTACTGGCCGATAATAAATCCGAACGCGACCGAATAGTGAAGTCGCTCGGAAGAAATAAAATAAAAGCGACGGTTATGTATCCCGATACAATCAGGAATATAAAACGAGTCGAACCTTTTCTGGTTTCAGAAGAGTCGGATTTCCCCGGGGCGAGAGCGGTTGTAGAGCGGTTGTTCACGCTGCCGACCCATCCTTATGTACGGGATCGAGATATTAAAAAAATAATAGGTTGCCTCGAAGGGTGAGCAGAAAATATCAACGATGAAAAGACTGATTAAACATATACTGGTTATTGTTTTATACTATTGCGGTTTGTTGAACTTGATGGGAAAGTTGTTCAAGCCGAAAGCGTGCAAAATTCCGCTGATTTTAATGTACCACCAGGTTGCCGGTGACCGGGAGACTGAAAATAAATACCTCATGAAAGGCTTGTACGTTTTTCAAAGCACCTTTGATAAACAGATGTCTTACCTGAAAAAGAAATATAAGCCGATAGCCCTGTCGCAGCTGGTTGAACTTCTGGTTAACAATCAACCGATTCCGGAAAATTCGGTGATAATCACTTTTGATGACGGCTGGCGGGATAATTTCCAGCACGCCTATCCTATTTTAAAAAAATACGACATCCCGGCTACTATCTTTATGACTACCGATTTTATCGAAACCGGAAAAATATTCTGGTTCCTGAAGGCCGCCGTATTACATCAGTACGGCGGATTGACGTTCGAACAATTTTCCGGTATCTTCGGAAATTACAAGAAAGAAATAAAAAGAGCTTCAAAGGAATCTTCAGAAAACTACCCGAGACTCATATATAACGACCTCGAAGAATTCATGGAGTTCCTGAAGCAATTTAAAAACGGGCAAATCTTGAAGTTGCTGGATGAAATGGCGGCAATCTCCCATTCCGATATTAAGGAATTTTTGAACTGGCGCTTGATGTTAAACTGGACGGAAATCAACGAGATGAAAGACCTCGTGGAAATAGGCTCGCATGGCTGTTCGCATCATATTATGACATTCCTTGAACCCGAGGTGATAAAAAAAGAGTTAACCGAATCAAAAAAAATTCTCGAGGAAAAAACCGGTCGACCTATCACGCTTTTTGCTTACCCCAACGGTGATTATAATGACGATATCAAGGAAAAGGTAAGAGACGCCGGTTACCGGGCGGCCATTTGCACAACCGGAACAGATAATACCGACGACCAACACGACCTGTTCGCCATCAAACGCCTTAATGTCCATGAGGGGATATCGGCGGGTATCGGTAACGGTTTTTCGAAGGCGTTATTTTATTTTGCAATATGCAACTGGAAAAAGTTATTGTAATGTCGGGCGAAGCCGATAATAGGTTAAAAGATATACTGGATGAATGATGACCCGATACCGGTTTATGGAAGGATATTCCCCATATTCTGTCGCGGTCGGCACCCCGGCTGAAGTTATCAAGGACCGCCGCACCGAAGGAAGCATTTAAGAATTTGGCCGACGATAATGAGTAAACACCAAAAAAACTATCGGAAAATCAATCTTATGCACGCTGTGCTGGATATGGACATCGGCGGTCTGCAGCGCCTGATCGCGGAGACCACTATGGTCATGAACCGGGAGTTTTTTCATATTGAAGTCGTCTGCTATGACCGGCTGGGCTGTTTCGCTGACTACCTGAAGGAAAACGGTATCGAGGTCACCCTGCTTCAGAAAAACCAGCGGCGCGCCGACCTTTTATATCCGCTTCGGCTGGCAAAATTCCTGAGACAAAAGAAAGTGGATATTCTGCACATGCATCCGGGCGCTTTCATCTTCGGCTGTCTGGCCGGTGCCATGGTGCGAACTCCCGCTCTGGTGTACACCGAACACGGC
>JAFGNW010000006.1 GCA_016926795.1 Candidatus Zixiibacteriota bacterium | reverse complement strand
TGGAAACGGACCTGGCCTGCCGGATTCTGAAAGGGCATCCCATCACCCTTATCATTTATGAGGGGAATCTCGACAATCCCTGCTGCCACGCTACCATAATATATGAGAACGGCCGTTTTATGAAAACCGGCCCCTCACAGGACAAGCCCGATATCGTCTGGACCATCGACCGTCGGCATATCAATGAAATCGCCGCCGACCCGCAGGCGGTTCTAGAACACCCGGAAAAACTCAACTGGGATTGCCTGGCCAGCCGGGTCGGGGTCAAACTCGACCAGCCGAAAACCGGCCGTTGAACTTTCATTCAAATTCACGTAAAAATAAACACATCCCCGGTCCTGATCGTCATATTAACGTGTATATAAACACGTCCAATAAATTTTACTGTTGAAAAAACAGAATTCAGTTATAATTGTACAGGGGAACAAAGATTGATACGCCGCCGGATAATCGAAAAGAATAAATACTCATAACAGCTTGATTGACCGCCCGAGCTGCTTTTTCAGGAGTGAAAAATGCGTTATTTGTCAACGGTCGGAATAATCTTAATCTCGACTTTTTTCCTCGGCGCTGATATTTTTTCGAGAGATAATAGCCTGAATAAAATAAAAAAGGGAGAGAACGTCACCGCCCTGTCCCTGACTACCGCTGAAACCGATATCTGCTGGCCCGCTCACGATGTTGTTCACAGCACCGGGGAAATCGATATCGAATATGATTGTTACGGCCAATTCCAGTCGTTCGTATCCCCCTCCGGTTCATTGAAAGCCTATCTTTTCCTGGGGGCGGTCTGGGTCGGGGGAATTATCGGACAGGACACCCTGGTTTCCGTCGGCCACGACGGAGCCATCGTAGCTCAGGAGCTGTACCCTTCGGCGCGACCTTTTCAACCGACCGTAACCAGGTTTGAATACACCCTTAAAAACGGGGTGCCGACCAATCTGTCCACCCGGTCAGAATTTTACGACACCGTGACTTACAACCTTCAGCCGGATTATCTCGACGGCCGGTATCATCAACCGATGAACCTGCGGCTGGTCAACTACTGCCATACCTGGGTCGGCGACCCGCTGGACAGAACCGCCGTTTTCGACCTGGTCATCACCAATATCGGTTTTGACTTAATCGAAGACGGGTACCTGGGATTATATTTTGATGCCGACATTTTTTCCGACGAATTCAATCCGGACGGTTACCTGGATGACCTGGCGGGCAGTTTGCGCAACCGGGGCATCGGATATACCATTGATAACGACGGCGACCTGAGTCCCGACGATGCCTCCGTCACGAGAATCTTCGCCTTGAAATTCCTGAAAACATCCTTTCTCGCCTCTGATACCAGCTTCAACTGGTGGGTATATACGCCGTCCCTGACGGTGGATTTCGGCCCGCGGCGGAAAGCTGACTACCGGGATTTCAATACCGAGGGCGGTATGGGCGTACCCCGGGGAGACAGAAACAAGTACTATATGATGCGTTCGAGGGAATGGGATTATGACCAGGTTTTCACGGCTTCGATAGAACCCGATGACAGTGTCTGGATGTGGCCCGGCCAGTCAGTCGCAATGGACATCACCAACGGCTGGGACACGAAATTCATGATGGCGGTGGGACCGTTTGATCTGCCCCCCGATTCCAGCATACGTATTTTATATACCATTTTTACCGGAGAGAACGTCCATACCGACAGCCACAATTTCCGGGACAATATTTTGGTTGCCTATCAGCCGGAGACTTATTTAAGCGGGCTGGATTTCAGTGATGTAATCCAGAAGGCCGACATCGCCGGAAGTCTGGGTAATATGCTGACCAATCCGGCTAACCCGCCGCTCGGTCTTCGAATCAGCTATACCGATTATGACTCGGTGGTTATTGAATGGGAACCGTGGGTATTCGACAACATCGAGGGTTACCGGATTTACCTGACCGAAATTCCCGACGAACGTATTATCACTCCCGGTATGCCGCAACCATGGCTGGAACCTCTCGAAATGAAATATTATGCCGATATCGGCAGGGTTGACGAGTATGTTTTCAGCGGTTTGGATTATACCCGTTCTTATTTCGTCAATCTCGCCCATCAGACGGCAAGCGGGCCGGGTCTTCCGGGCGAAGCCGCTATAATCAATTTCGGCTGGCGCCCGGTTAAACCGGAAATCACCAATGCATCGCACTCATTTCTTCTCGTATCTCCCGGCGAGCCGGCGGTATTGGAATGGTTACCACCGTCCAGCAGTGCCGTCGATTATTACAATATTTATAAAATCGCTCCGACCGATATCGGCAGGGAATTTTCCCTGCCGTACTATACCGAGGGCTGCTCCTACCCGAATATCCCCCGCGACAGTTTTTATATCGAGGGACATTACTTCTATTATTATGCCATGATGCCGTACGCCCGGGTAAATGCCTTTGACACGGTGTTCGAGGATTTGTCATTTTCGGAAGGCGATCGCTATACGGTCAGCTATACTGATATCACCGGCCTGGAATCTTTTCTCTCAGAACCGGTCACGGTTAATAATATCGAACCTATCACGAGGGATATCCTGGTCTTGACCTGGTCCTCTCCCCTGGGACAGATGGTGACCTTCGACAGCATCAGTTCTTTTTACTCTGCCGTTCTGGACGGTTTTGATTATGATATCTACAAATTCCACGATTCCACCGGCGGCAATCCCGACAATTTCGACTGGCACGTTCTCGCCCCTTACGCCGCGGTAATTATCGATGATGGATTCGCCAACATGTTCGGCAAATACGGCGGTCTCAAGGACAAATTACCCGTCTGTCTGGCGCACGGGAGCAAGCTGGTATATTGCGGCGCCTTAAGCGACCTGTTCGACTCTTATCAGAGCGACTGGTTTTTCCGGGACTTGCTCGGTATCGACACTTTTTATCAAAAAAGTATCCTGCCTTTTGATTCCTCGCTCGGCTTTCTCTGGGCCAACCCGGTTCAACCGGAATTGGTACCCATAGCTTATGACACCACCCGCTACCCCTTTGTGAACGCCTTCAAGACCGTAATCTGGCCGGATACCACCACCGTCCCGGGGGTGGTAACCTATGACGAGCGTCCGGGGAGTGAGATACTTTACCGCTACAATTCCCGTTACCCACAAACCTGTCCCTTCGAGTATAAACCGGTCGGTTTGAAAACGCAAATTTACAAAACCGAGACATACACCTTCGGTTTTCACTTCTGGTACACGGCGCCTGACCAGGCCCGGGCGCTGCTGCGAAACATCATCGACTCCACTTACACCGGATGTTGTATCGGATTTGTGGGAAACGTTGATTGTTCAGTTGAAGAGGGCCCGGATATAACCGATATCATGCGGTTGATAGATTATCTTTACCTGTCCCATGCGCCGCTGTGCTGCCCGGCCGAAGCCGACACTGACGGCGGCGGGGGATATCCGTATATTGACCCCGATATAACCGATATAACGCGACTGATCGATTATCTGTACCTGTCCCACAATCCCCTGCCGGACTGCCCGTGAATTATTTATTCCGATACATAATACAGATACGACAACAATGGATACTATATTTATCTTGATTAAAACCAAGGTATTCATTATAATATCTATAGAATTGTCAAATTCAGCTTGTTTATAAACACACCAACGGTTTTGGGGAGACTAGATGATATCGAGAGTCAGAACATCTCATGCTCTCAACTTTTTTAGATTATTAACAATTTTCCTTCTTTTTCAAGTCTATATATTAAATCCAACTATCAGGGGGGAAATTGCTACCGCCGGTGAAATGCAGCAGGTATGCCTGAACTGGCTCACACAAACCGTTCACACCTGGGGTACATGGGCGGGAGAGACTAATCCGTCGATCACAGATGTTCATGAAATAAAATCGGGTGATATCCTGCTGGCACATTGCTATCTGATTAATCCCCGGGGATATGTTATCGTCCCAACCCTCAAAGAACTGCCGCCGGTGAAGCTGTATTCGGACGAAGCGGATTTCGATGTAAATACCACCGGAGGGATCAATCAACTTATTAAGGATGTCCTCAAAAAAAAATACGAACTGTATCTAAACAAATTCGGAAGCCTGGGAACTATCAATCCGCAGCTAGACGGCAAGCCTTTCGCTCAAACCTTTCGTACCGAATGGGACCGTTTAACGGTTTCATCCGGGACTTTTACAGCAACACTGGCATCAAAGAAATCAGGGACCCCGCAGGATTACGGTCCGCTGCTCAGTTGCAGCTGGGGTCAGGGCTGGCCGTACTGGAATTATTGCCCTGTAATTGAGGATGATACCTGCTATCTGGGCTGTACCGCGGCCGCCGCAGCTCAACTACTTAAATACTGGGAGTGGCCGCAGTCAGGCGTTGGCAGTTGTTCATATTATTGGTACTATTATAGAGGTAATGACAGGATTTTCGGCGGCCAACTCACCGCTGACTTTTCCGACCCGTATGACTGGGAGAATATGATGGATAGCTGTGACGGTGAGACATGCACGGCTTTAAATCAGGATGCTGTCGCTGAATTGTGCTATGAAACCGCCGTGGCTTTCAGCACGGGTTTTGGTACCAGCGGTTCCTCAGCTTTAGCCCAGTGGATACTGTATGCTTTTCCCCATTACTTTACCTATAGCCCGACTATCGAAATGCACCAGCGTGCAGATTATTCACTCGAAAACTGGTTTAACCTGGTTCAGCAGGAAATAAACCTGAACCGACCGATTTTTTACGCCATCTACGGACACATGGTGGTTTGTGACGGTTACCGGATCTCGGGACCTGATTATGAATATCATATGAACTATGGCTGGACCGGTTCCCACACGGCCTGGTATATTCTGGACAGCCTGTATTGTTACTGGGTGGAGCCGGACAGTCTCTGTCCGCCCTTGACCGATTTTATGTTCACCGGGATACATCCTCAGACCAATCCACTGATAAGCCTTTGTGGTTATAGTATAACTGACACCCTCTGGGGAAACGGTAACGGGGTGGTTGAGGCCGGGGAACGCATTGAACTGAGTCTGACTCTTCATAATATTGGAGCATCCCACCCATATGCCTTTGATGTCAACCTGTACGATACTGAACCGCATGTTGATATCATCAATCCGATGGTTACTCTTCCCTCAATAGCAGCCGGGGAAACAGTGAGCCTGCCTGTAAACATTGAATTTCAAGTTCATGTGAATTGTCCCGAACCGTATATGGCTTTGTTTCAGGTATATTACCTGGGTGATTTTCCCAACCGGGACACCTTCTATATTCCCATCGGAAACAGTCCGGGTTTTTCTGATACTCTTGAAAACGATGAAGGATACTGGACCCACCGACCTACCGAAGAAAATCTGCTGGAAGCATGGCACCTTGATAGCACCCGTTATCAGGGCGGCGCCCCCAGCTGGAAGATGGGCGAATATGGTGTTGAACCCTATAGAGATTTTTACGATGCCGCCCTCATAACACCGCCTGTTTTGCTGCCGGGAAACGCCAGACTTAAATTCTGGCACTGGATGGATGCCGAGCTCGGCCAGTTTTACGATCCCGGCATGGCCCGTGACGGCGGTGTGGTCATGATTTCCGAAGATGACTGTGCTTGGACACAAATTGAACCTATCGGCGGCTACCCTTATCAGATATCCGCATTATATGACAACCGGTTGGCTGACAGTACCCCCTGCTTTTCAGGTTCCCATGACTGGCACCGGGAAGCATTCGATTTGTCGGATTATTCGGGGTACGTACGGATCATGTTCCGCTTTGTTTCCGATGGCGCATCTTTCTATGGTACTAATGAAGGTTGGTATGTTGATGATATCGAAATAGTTTCGGGCAGTTGCTGCCAGGGTCAGACCGGCAATGTCGATTGTTCCTCAGAAGACCAGCCGGATATCTCCGACATTACCCGCCTGATCGATTATCTCTATCTTTCCCATGCAGCCTTGTGCTGCCTGCCGGAGGCGGATGTCGATAAATCGGGGGGAGAACCGGATATTTCGGATATAACATTTCTGATAGACCACCTATACCTCAGCCATAAGGTCCTGCCGGACTGCCCGTGAGCAATTTGCAGGCATTAAAATGAATTGAGGTTGAAAATAATATCCCCTGTTTTAACCGGCCGTGCGAAATGATATCTCAGGGGTCAGACCGGTGAATACGGATTCCAGTTCCAGATTCAGTTTTTCCAGGTCACACAGAAATTTTTCTTTTTGAGCCTGGGTGAAACGTTCTGCCAACTGTCGATAATAATCGATGCCATCGGAAATGTTTTTCCTGAATTCCTGGAAGTAAGCGGCGGTACGGTCGATAATACCCTGCGAGGTTTCCTCAATTTCCCGACGCAGGTATTCGATATACAGATTTAATTCCTTAATAAGGACATGATGTCGCTCGGCGCCGTTCAACAGCGATAACCGACCGTAGATATGGTCAACCATTCTGTCAAGCGTGGTTATCTGGGAAAAATTAACGATCCCTGGGCCGCAACAGACAGCCGGTTCTGCCGAAGAGCTGATGCCTTTTTTTAGTATCGCGCCCCCGGCCAGGTCGTTACAAATACAAGATTTACTGACCACTTTTTTTATTCGTGCGGCTTTTACTTCCGGGGTGTCATTGTTGTTGTTAATTTGTCGGACTTTCAAATTTTGATAAGCTATTGATGCCGGACAGATAGGGTTTTCGCCAAATTCGGTATCCGACTTCAGAAATCCCTTGGGACAGGAACTGCCGGGCTTACCGCGTTGAATTCGTAAACGGCGAAGCTCTTCACTGGCCGAATTGCGAAGACTCCAGAAAGGCACCCCCAGTGGCGAGTTTTCACTAAGATGGATATCATCCTTTTGGGCTGTCGCCAGCTTCCGAAGGTGCTCTTCATCGATATTGGTCGCCTCGGGCACCAGTAAAAAAGGCGTTCCCCAGCCGGTACCGTCAAGAGCATAATGACTTCTAAGAAAACTATCCTCTTCGGCGGTTATTATGCCCCCCTGCGCCGTGAGGCGAACAGTCGGTGGTTTCGCGGAAAAAATACGCCCGCTTTTTTTGAGAGCGTTGACATAAAGAATAAACAATTGTTCTACCAGTTGTTCTTTCTCCCGGGACAATTCCGCCAGGATGGGTCCCATCAAATAACCCTTGGTAGCGAAGGCGTGACCGCCGCAGTTTAGTCCCGACTCCACCCGGTATTCGGATACCCACAGACCAAGTTTGGCCAGGAGCTTACCCTGGATGACGGCCGAGCGATAATCACTGACCTTTAGGACGATTTTCTTCTTAATGAAACCGCTACCGTCCGGGAAGAAATCTTCAAAGCCGGACATATAGGTGAACAGGCGACGGTTCAATCCGGCCGAGAGTACGATTGAAGAACGAAGGCTGCTTCCGGCATATCCGCGCAGAGAGGACATGGCCAGGGCATATTCGGGAGGCAAACGAACCCCGTCTTTAAACCGGTCATGGTCGATCTTCGTCATGATGTTGACGTCGATACTTCCCGGACGGAGTCGCTTTCTCAGAGCTTCCTGTTTCTGAAATCTGGAGTGCGTGTCGGTGGTCGCGAGCATTTCGTCATAATCTCTTTTGAGCGATGATACAGGCAGCATTTTGAAATACCGGGTCAAATCGCTTCCCGGTTCGAACGGTGCCGAACGCAAAACCTGGAATTGTTCCTCTACCAATTTATTCACCAGATCGAGATAGGCCGTAATGCGGTGGGCGCGGGCATCTTCCGCCTCGGCAGGTATAGGACTATAATCAAGATTATTATTTTCACAATAGTATTTTCTCATCTGCTCGATCAGGATATCGTCGCCAATGGATATAACCGAATCAATACCGTAACGAGCCACTTTAAGCGGCGTGTCGATTGTAAAACCGGTGCCCATAACGGGAATATGAAAAGTATGGGGTCTTGTAATCTCAAAGTCACCCCTGCTGTTATTATAAGGAGTATTCATATACACCTCTTTAAAATTCTTGATGAAGCCAGTTTTAAGGCCGTTATTATCTTATCTTGTTTCATTAGCAGTCAATCAGCGCTTTTTAAGACCCTCCATCATCATATGCAACATCATATCCACGAATTCGGGGACCGATACTTTCCGGGAATCGATAGCCCAGGGAAACTCCACCGATTTGAGCGAAACCGACATGATATGCGCTGCCAGGTCGATGTCTTTGACGTCGAGTTCACCGGTATTGTTGCCGAGGGATAGAATGTCCATGACAATTTTTTTCTCTTCCACGATGAATTTTTCCCTGATTCCTTCAACGTACGGCCAGTAATGACCCCATTCTTCACGAGTGACCCGATAGAAATTTATCAATTTGTGCAGATTCTCGATTTTGGTAAGTAAATGAGCGCGAAATTTTCCCACAACCGTGTCTTTACCGTTAACAGCCTCATTAAGTGCGGTCAGTAATTGGTCAAACTCCCATTGAATAATATCATAAAAGATTTCATATTTATTGCCGTAATATTTGTATACGGTAGCTTTGGATACACCGGCTTCACGAGCAATTTCATCGGTCGTGACTTTTGCCAGGCCGAACTGACCGAAAAGTTTCTGGGAAGTCTTTAAAATCAGGTCTTTCTTGTTTATTTTCATCATATCAAACTAAACGTTTTAAACAAAAAACGTTTAGTTTGTTTATTTGTCAAGTGTTTTTTTTATTTTATATTGAAGAAAAATCTAAAAAGGATATTTCCTGAAAATAAAAGCACAAAAAAGCCCTTAACTCATTGGAGTTAAGAGCCTTATAATTATAATGCGGAAGGCGGGACTTGAACCCGCACGAGTTACCCCACTACCCCCTCAAGATAGCGTGTCTACCAGTTCCACCACTTCCGCAACTTTGTTTATACTTTGTTATTGTTCGGCCGGTGAGTCGCTGGGGGGGTTCATCAACTCATCCAGGTCCACCGGTTCGGCTGTCTGTCCGGCGGAATCCGTGGCCATTTGCTGTTGCTGTTGCTGGCGCTGCATCTGCTGTTCGTATTCCTTTTGCGCTTCCCGGGTCACTACCGATTCCGTAACATCCTGAGGACTAACCGCGGCGGTTCTGGTGCGAGACGACATAAAAGCCAGGGCGCCGCAATTGAGCATAAAGACAATAGCCAGCACACTGGTAGCTTTTGATAAAAAAGTAGCCGCTCCCCGACCGCCGAAAACCGCTCCGGACAAACCGCTGGAGAAAGCCGTACCCGCCAGACCTTCACCCTTCGATGACTGCATCAAAACCACAAGAATAAGGGCAATGCAAACTATCACATGAAAAACAACCCAGAATCCAAATAAAGTCAAAATCAGACCTCCAATTTAAACTGCATTAATAATCGCGATAAAATCATCCGCCTTCAAAGAGGCGCCGCCGACCAGAGAACCATCGATATCCGGCTGACGGTGCAACCTTTCGGCATTGTCCGGTTTAACCGACCCGCCGTATAATATCGGTACAACCTCGGCTGCGGCTTTATCAATAACAGCCAGCTTTTCTCTTATGAAGGCATGGACCTCCTGCGCCATTTTCGGTGTCGCCGTTTTACCGGTGCCGATTGCCCATACCGGTTCATAAGCTATGACAACTCTTTTCAAATCAGCGGCCGTCAACCCCGAAAGAGTACCAGCCACCTGAGCGCCGACCACCACTTCGGTCAAGCCCTCTTCCCGTTCGGAAAGAAGTTCCCCGACACAGATAATCGGGGTCAGACCGGTGCTAAGCGCCAGCTTGACTTTAGCGTTGACCAGCTTATCGGTCTCAGCATGGTACTGCCGCCTTTCAGAGTGTCCTAAAATAACAAAGCCGGCCCCGACTGTCAAGAGCATCCGGGGGGAAATCTCACCGGTAAAGGCGCCCTTTTCATGTTCCGACATATCCTGGGCGCCCAGGCTTATATGGCTTCCGTCAAGCAGCTTAGAGGCCGTCAGAAGCGCCGTATAGGGCGGACAGACGACTACTTTTACCTTATCGTTTTTTGAGTTTCCCGCCAGAAGATCGTTTATCAGGCTTTCGGTTTCATCGATAGTACCGTTCATTTTCCAATTGCCGGCTACAATCATCTGGCGCATATCAACCTACTTCCACTTTTGAATTGTCGGTTAGAGCGGCTACGCCGGGAAGGATTTTACCTTCGAGGAATTCCAGCGAAGCGCCGCCCCCGGTTGAGATATGAGTCAATTTATCATCAAGGCCGGCCTGGCTGACCGCAGCCGCCGAATCACCGCCGCCGACGACCGTCACGGCTCCCTGTCCGGTTATCTCGGCCAGTATTTTGGCGATAGCGACCGTTCCCGCAGCAAATGGCTTACATTCGAAAACCCCCATCGGGCCGTTCCAGACCACCGTCCGGGCGTTTTTCAATTCCTTACTGAAAAGCTCGATAGTTTTCGGACCGATATCCAGTCC
>JAFGNW010000106.1 GCA_016926795.1 Candidatus Zixiibacteriota bacterium | reverse complement strand
TCCTTTACCTGAGTCATTATACGGAATATAACAAAAAAGAGCCCGCTGTCAATTTATCTCCGCTTAATTTGAAACTTGCCTGATACCGGCTCGCGGTGTTACTTAGCCGGAAACAAGGTAGAAAAGTATGAAAGAATTATTGCAACTGCCCAACCTGGTCAGCCTGTTGCGAGTTTTCCTGACACCCATAATCGGGTATTATTTATGGCTCGGCGACGACCGGGCTACCCTGGTATGCGTCGTCCTGCTCATAATTGCGGGGATTACCGACGGTCTCGACGGTTACCTGGCCCGGCGCATGAATAAAATCACCCCCCTGGGTACAGCCCTCGACCCGGTGGCGGATAAGATTTTCGCCGGCGTTTTGGTCGTATTATTGATAATGTTTCGGGACCTCCCGTTCTGGCTGGTCGCAATAATAATCGGGCGCGACCTGCTGATTCTGCTGGCCGGAATGATTCTTTTAAAAAAACGCCGCATTACTCTGCCGTCCAACCTGACCGGTAAATACACTTTCGCCGTGATCGCCTGCCTGCTGGGAAGTTACGTTATAAGGTTCGACTTCGGGATGACTTTATTCACATGGTTGACGGTTCTCTTCACCGTTCTCTCTTTGATAAATTACAGCCGTGTATTCAGGCTTGTAAGAAAAAACCTTCCGGCGCCGACATTCGCCGACAAACCGATTTATAGGGTAGGGCGGATTTTCATAACGGTTGGATTATCAGTCGTAACTCTGATTTATCTTTATCTGGAATATCTTAAATAAAAGTAAACGGCTCTCAGGTCATCATTCCCCGAGCCTCGATCGGGATAAGCTCGAGTACTTTTTGACCGTCAACAAGGTAAGCAAAATCGAAGAGATTGACCACCGGGCAGGCATGGTTGGGGATAAGGCGCACTTTTTCACCGAGCAGAAATTCCTCCCGGTCATATTTAATGATGCCGTGTTCTTCCGATAAGCGCTCTAAGGTCGCTTTCTTTTTCAGGATGTGTCCGTATCCCTTCAGCTGCTCAAGGCCGTGCGCCCCCTTGTCCAGAGCCAGGGCTTTACTGCCGGCGTCGATTACAACCCGGTTTTTATCGGGCCGGCTGATAACGGTTGCCAGAATCGTCAGGGCGCAGCTCTTTACCGTAACCACCCCCAGGGCTACCTGCATCATATCGTTGAAAATATAATTTCCCGGCCTGATTTCAGTTATGCCCGGTATCAAAGCGGCGTGCGGTGCGGTTGGGGTAGAGCCGACGCTGACTTCGTTGACGGGGATACCCGCCGCGCGCAACAGCCCGGCAGTCTCGACCATAAAGCGCCCCTCGAATCCGCCGATTTCAGCCACCTCCCGTTTTCCGGACGCGGCGTAAGCATGCCCGGCATGGGTCATCAGCCCCCGAAAATTGATACCTTTGAGCTTTATAAGTTGTCGGGCCAGCTTTATTATTTCTTTCGGGGAGTTAAGACCGCAGCGTTTCAAGCCGGTGTCGATTTCAATAAGGACATCGATTTTTTGTCCGTGTTTTGCAAAAAAAGCCGAAATCTCACGGGCATTGACCGGTGAATCCACGGCGCAGCTTATTTTGGCTTTCTGACTCAAACGGAAGAGGCGTTCGATTTTTGTCGGCCCGACTACCTGGTTGGCGATCTGGATATCGTCGAGACCGTTTTTAATCATGATTTCGGCTTCGGAGAGTTTCGCCGCGGCTATTCCCCCGGCCCCGGCGGCTATTTGTTTGAGAGCCAGGTACGGCATCTTGTGCGCCTTGATGTGCGGTCGTAAAATGATTCGGTTATCATCGGCCAGCTGCTGCATACGCCGGATATTTATCTCGAGAATCCGCCGCTCTATCAAAAGGGCGGGGGTATCGATATCCGACACTTTCAGGGGTAAGCCGTCTTTCATTTTATTTTATATATGACAAATCGAGCGAATTTTCAATTTCCGAAGTCTAATCTTCATCTATATCCGGCTGGGAGCGGTCATACAATCGATAAAGAAGCTCCATCCCGGGAGTACGACGGCTGTCCCGCAGGGACCAGCCGACCGTCCGCACGAGTTGGGCGGCAGTCTCAAAATAACCGTACCGGTCAGCCGTTTCCCTTAAGCGGGCCAGGGCGTAATTGTCAATCGCGTCCACAACTCCCACAAGCGACACCTCTCCGGCGCTGTAGCGGCGCATCATCATGTCGGCATAGACGCGAGCCTGATTGATTCCCTCCCGGTCGTCGGGAAACCGGCTAAGACGGCTATAAGTTTCTGTCGCCAGCGAACGCGTTCGACCGATAATTTCCAGCCGGACGTTGTCTTTTTGATATTCCAGCTCGCTGAGATGAGCTTTGAGTGCGCCGCGCTCCTTGAAACGGTCTTTTCCGGAAAAAAGCGGCAGGTGAAGAACGGCACCGACCGACCAGGTCCGGTCCTTTTCTTCGAAAGTCGGGCTGAAATCCTCCAGGCTGTCGGCGATATTAAAGGCGGTCTTAAAACCGAGGGAGGGCCAAAAGCGGGCGCTGTTAGCCGCCAGGCGGATTTTTTGCAGTTCGATATCGGCACCCCTGGCGGCCAGCGAGGGATTCCCGGCCAGGGCGGCCTCGACCAGGTAATCCTCGTTCAGTCGCGCTTTCCGCCGGTCGAACAGGTAGGGCTGCATCCGGGCATATTCCCCCTGCCATTCTTCCCTGCCCAGCCGGGCGGTATCGAGGACGAAAGGGGTATGCCCCGGCTGGCTGAGCAATAAATTAAAAAGCATCCGGGCTACAATGATGTTTTTCCTGCTTTCGCTTATTTCTCTTATGACTTGAAAGAATTCGTCCCGCCAGCGGTAAACATCGACTCCCTCGGGGTCAACCAGATACTGGTCAGCCTGGGATATTTCCAGATTGTACTCGATATATTTTTTCTTCTCGAGGTATATATCAAGAATTTCCTCAGCCTTAAGGTAATTTAGATAGGCCGTGACCACGGCCAGTTCCAAATCAAGCGCGGCTTCCTTGAACGTAATTTCCTGTTTGTCTTTTTTCCCGGCGGCCAACTGGATAGAGCGGATAGCGCCCATGGAAAAAATCTGCTGTTCCAGATTCAGGCTGAACCCTAACTGGTCCTTTTTAACCTCATCGCGATAGTTATAGACAGTGTTGTCGTCGACCAGCCGGGCCGAACCGGTAGCATAGAGACGGGGCAGGTAAACGGCGGAAGCCCGACCGGCTTCCTCGGCGGCGGCTCGAACAGCGTCAAAGCCGGCCAGATAACCGGGGTTGGCCTGATAAGCCTGCTCAATAGCCTGGGACAGAGTGACTATCGGGGTGGTTTCGTCCGGCTGGGCCGGAACTACTTCGATAGCCGTGACGGTTTCATCCGGCACGGCTACATGAAATTTATCTGCGACCGCCTCGTTAATTATCAGACCAGACATCTCGGGAAAGGTCACCGGCAAATCAGCCGGCAGGGCGCCTTGCAGAATACGGCGAACTTTGTAAGCCTGGTAGCGAGCTACGGAAGAGATATCATAGAGGGAGTTCGAGGCCAGGGCGCCCCGCTGTACAATCCGGTAGCCCTCACTGGTGAAAACGGGAATCCGGTCTCGGGCCGATTCCCTGAAAAACCAGTTGATTTTCACCAGGTCAAAACCCCAGAGCGGGGATATATAGATAGCATCAACCCCCTGTTCTTTTAAAAGTAAATAAGCCTTGAAAAAAGCAAAAGTCCCGATATTGTTATAGCCCTCGGCGGTGATTACCTCAAAACCGAGCTGTTCGCCGATTTTTTGGAAGCGGGCCATAAGCTTATCTCGTTCGTTACCGGATGGGAAAAAGAGCACTCCCAGTTTTTCAATTTTTCGCAGGCGGTTAAAAATCGCCAGGTCATCCTCGAACTTGTCGGGCCGAAGCCGGACCGTCAGATTGTCGGCGATCGGGTACCCGGTCGAATCGACCAGCCCCTCAGTCTCCGGGTCAAAGCGATTCATGGCTATAATCGGTTTGGAGAAACCGGCTGCCAGAAGGTCCTCGACCGTCCAGGGACCGAGCGTGACAACCAAATCTAAATCCTTGAGTTCCGTCAGTTCCCGGGCCATCTTGCGGGACTGTTCCCGGTCCCATCCGGCTGTTTTGAAACCCTGGTATATATAAACTACCTCGAATCCCTCGGGCAGGACACCTTTCAACTCATTGCGAAATGCCTCCCGGAGAATTTCATGTGAGGGGTATTCCCCCCCTTCAAAAAAACCGATTTTGACCTGTCGGGGAGCTTCCCCGGCTGTGGTTGCCAGAGGGGTCAAGAATAAACAAAAAACCAAAAAAACGAATTTTTTAAACGATAGCAATTTAAGCTCACATATCTAAAGTCTGAAAATATTAGGTAATTCGCAAAGGCTTACTTTGTCAACAGATTTTTACGCATCGGGTAAGTTTTACCCTTATGGTCCTTAGTTTTCTTTTAATGAGACAGGGATCGGCGAGAGCAAAAATTATGACCCTGGTTAAATTCGAATCGCATTGGTTTTTTCCGTTCCGTTAAAATTTCAGGATTTCGTTGACTTTTTGGGTCAATTGTTTTGAACGGTACGGTTTTTCCAGAAAAAAGGTATTTACCAGCAGTTCATCGGGGATTATATCGACATCAAAAATATCACCGGTGGAGAAAATACAAGGCAAGTCTTTTGAAATCAACCTTATCCGTCGCAGGGTTTCCGGACCGGACAGACCGGGCATATGTAAGTCCAGAATCACCAGGTCTATATTGCCACCGTTGTCCGACAGATATTCAAGCCCTTTTTCGCCGGAATCCGCGAGGATGACGTTATAATTTTCCTTTTGCAGAATATTTTCGGCCAGCGACAGGATTAATTCCTCATCGTCAATAACCAATATGTTCACAAAGAACCCCCGGACTTCCCCCCTTTAGTGCTTTTTCACAAAGAGCCGCTCAAGCGGTCGCCCGGAAAACGGCTCTCATTAATAATACTATCGTTAAAAATCAATGTTATAAAACGTAAAAAAAGACTTTTTTGTTTGATTTTTTAAAAAAAAAGCTTATAATGTATGAAACTTATACAGATAGAGCTCGTAAAGAACTGAATGATTTAAAGAAATTAACCGCGTCGGAAAGAGGAATTGTGTAATGGTCTATTTAACACTTATCAATTTGGCTGTGATTAAAGCCATCGGTTAATTGCGCGGCGGGCGTTCCACCCTCGACTTTTTTTATTTCCTGAAAATTGAACCCGGCCGTTGAATAACCAGCGGCATTTAAAAATTGCAGTTACACCACTGTAACCAGGGTAGTATATTATTATTAACAGGACAGGGTCATGAATACAGAACTTTACGAATATGAAAATATAACCGGCGAAGAAAAAGATATCAGCTCCAAAAAGGCTTTCCGCCATTTACTGCCTTTTTTAAGAAAACATGTGCGGGGTCTTTCGCTGTGCCTGGTCTTACTGACCGGGGCAATTTTTCTCTCGCTTCTATGGCCGATTCTTATCCGCAAGGCCATCGATACCAATATCAGCAACGGCGACTTTCGGGGTTTGATAAATACCGTAATTTTAATCGGCGCCATTCAGGTCGCCTCACTGATATTTCAGTATATCCAGCGGGTAAGGCTGGAAATAATCGGGCAGAATGTCATGGTCGAGTTGAAAACCAAACTCTTTGACCATATCCTGTCGCTGGACATATCGTTTTTCGACAGGAACCCGGTCGGCCGCCTGCTGGCCCGGGTGGAATCAGATACCGAATCGCTGCGGATGCTGTTCACCAACACAGCCGTTCTGGTGGTCGGTGATGTGTTGCTGATTACCGGTATTTACTCGGTGATGTTTTACTATCACTGGCGGCTGGCTCTGATTCTTTTCAGCGTCCTCCCGATAACCGTGATTCTGACGGTAACCGTGACCCGGATTACCTCGCGGCGTTTTCTCGAGGTGCGCAAGAAGATGGCCGAGATAACGGCAACTGTCACGGAGTTTTTGCACGGCATGTCGATTGTCCAGATATTCCACCGCGGCGATTACGCCCGGCGGAGAGTTTACGAGGTCAACCGTCAGAAATTCAAACACCAGTCCTTCGCCGAAATAGCTTTCGTTATCTTTTTCAACACGGTTTTCTTCTTCCAGTACCTGGCGATCGCGACCACGCTTTTTATGAGCGTAATCTGGATCAAGTCGGGTATCCTGACGGTGGGTACGATCAGCATGTTTATCATTCTGATATGGCGTTCGTTTGACCCCATCTGGCGGGTGTCCGAGCAGCTTTCAACCATCCAGAAATCGATCGCCGGGGCCAAGCGGATTTTCGCCCTGCTGTCGCAAGAATCGAGCCTGCCGCAGCCGGCGCAGCCGGTCGCCTGGAGTAAACTGGAAAAAGGCATTAAGTTTGAAAACGTTTCTTTTTCATATACGAACGACGATACTTACGCCCTTAGGAACGCCAGTTTCGAAATCCCGGTGGGTAAACGGGTCGCTCTTGTAGGCGCCACCGGCGGCGGCAAGACCACCGTCATCTCGCTCTTGCTGCGGTTGTACGACCCGCAGCAGGGACGGATAACGGTCGACGGCATCGATATCCGGGATATCGCCACCGACGAACTTCGCCGAAGGTTCGCGCTGGTGCTGCAGGATATAATCCTTTTCCCGGGCGATGTCCGCGAGAATATATCGCTTGAATCGGAAGAAATCACCGAGGAGCGGATTGTCCGGGCGGCGCAGACGGTCGAGGCCGACCGTTTTATTCGGAAACTTCCGGAGGCGTATCGCACCGAAGTCTCGGAGAAAGGGTCCAATTTCAGCCGCGGTGAGAGGCAGCTTCTCTCTTTCGCCCGCGCCCTGGCCAGCGACCCGGATATCCTGCTTCTGGATGAAGCTACCAGTTCGGTTGACCCCGAAACGGAACGGGTCATCCAGAACTCGCTGAAAAAACTGATGGCCGGGCGAACCTCGATTATCGTGGCCCACCGGCTGTCGACCATTCTCGATGTTGACCAGATAATGGTCATTCGGAGAGGCGAGATTATTGAACGCGGGACGCACACGGAACTGATTCTGAAGCCCGACGGCTACTATGCGAAACTGTTCCACCTGCAGTTCAAAAATCGAAACGGAGTATTGAACAATGTTAGATAAAATAAAATGGTTCTGGCGCTATTATAAGAATTATAAGTACGTCCTGGCGGTACTGTTTCTCCTGACGCCGGTGCAGACCGCCTTCCAGGTCTCGATACCGCGGCTGATCGAGTTCACGGTGGATTATGTGAAAACACTCGAGGTCTCGGCTGCGGTCGGCTCCAACCGGGTAGCTATCTGGCTGAACGCACTGGGGCAGAGTCTGGACCTGTCCAGCGGGGTGACGTTTGCTCTGGCCCTGGTGCTCATCGGACTTTCGTCCAACCTGCTGTACGCCTTCGTGCAGTCGCATCGCGCCTGGATGAACATGCGCCTGGAATGGCTTTTCCGACAGGACGCCTTCAATAAGATTACGCTCAAGGGACCGGATTTCTTCAACCGCTTCCGCACCGGGGATATCGTTACACGGCTGACCGATGACGTCGCCGAGAAACTCTCCTGGTTCGCCTGCTCGGGGATTTTCCGCCTCTATGAAGCGCTGCTGATGGTCACCTTCTCGATAACAATGATGCTGTCGATTGACCCGGTCCTGACCCTCTGGTCGGCCGGGCCGCTGCCGGTGCTGATTGTCATTTTCTTCTTCAGCTCCTCGCTGTTGGATAAAAGATACGATTACCTGCAGAAGCGGATATCGGATTTCAACGACACCATGGAAGCCTGTTTCTCGGGCATCCGCGTCGTCAAAGCATACGTTCGGGAGAAAGCCCAGAAGAATAAGTTCGGCCGGGTCATCGAAAACCGGAAGAAAGCGGAGATTTCCACCATCAAGGCCATGACTCTGGTGGAATCCTGTTATTTCTATATCTGGCAGTTCGGGATATTGATAGTTATCATGACCGGCGGCTATATGGTTATTCATGCCAACCTGTCCGCGGGGCAGTTGGTGGCGTTCATTTACTATGTTATTTACATGATCTTCCCGATGTTCGATATCGGCCAGTTCCTGGTCAAGTCGCGGCAGTCGGCGGTATCTATTAACCGCCTGCAGGAACTGGAGAAACATCCCGCCCTGGTAACCGACGAGGGAACCTTCTCCCCCGACGGTGATATCCGGGGCGCGGTGAAATTCGAGAATGCGGAGTTCTCCTTCCCCGGCTCGGAAGTTAAAATCATCGACCGGGTAAATTTCGATATAAAGCCGGGGCAGACGATCGCCCTGGTGGGGAAAGTGGGCGCCGGCAAAAGCTGGCTGACCAACCTCATCCCCAGACTGGTGGACCCGACCGGCGGGCGGGTCAGTCTCGACGGCCATGATTTAAGGAAATTCCGGCTCGAGGACCTGCGCCGATACATCGGCTATGTTCCCCAGGAACCGGTCCTGTTCAGTGACACCGTGCGCAAGAATATCCTGTTCGGACGGGACGACATTCCCGACTCGGTGCTCGAATGGGCGGTCGAGGTTTCGCAGCTCAAGGACGAGATCGCCTCGTTCCCGAAGGGTCTCGACACCGAAATCGGCACCCGGGGCATGTCCATCTCGGGCGGCCAGAAACAGAGGCTGGCTCTGGCCCGGGCGCTGGTGGGCAAACCGAAAATCCTGATTCTGGACGACTGCACCTCGGCGCTGGATTCCCGCACCGAGACCGCCCTGTGGAACCAGTTGCACAAGGTCATGCCCGATATGACGGCCGTGCTGGTCACCCACCGCCCGGATACGCTGGAGCAGGCGGACATGATTTACGTCATGGAAGAGGGTCGGATTGTCGAAACGGGAACGCATGTCTATTTGATGAGCAACGATACCCGCTATGCCCGCATTTACAAGCGCTATCAACTGGCCGAGCAGGTGGCGGGGTAGGTTTGATAACAAGAGTCGGGTCACATCCGCCCAAAGCGGACTGGACCCGACCCAGCAAATAGAGTAAATAAAAATTCTTTTTTTAAACACGTGACAGTACAATGAGCAAGTATTTATTCACCTAAAGTCATACTCGCGTTAAGGGAGTTTGACCCTACCAAAAGTCCGGTTTGAGCCTGTGTATATAAACATCGGGGGCTTTCTTCGAAGCTCGGACTGGTTCCAGTTTCAACTTTAATTTCTCTCGTTCCTATGCTCCGCATTGGAACGTTATCAATGACGCTCTGCGTCAGAGGTAAACTCAACAAATTTATTATGAGGACAGTTATGAAATTACATATGTATCAATACAAAAGCGAAAATGATTACCGGTGCATTCGTGAATTCCTGCGGGAGGTTTTTTTGCTCAACAACCGTCATGAATTGAGCTGGCAGGTGTACCGGTTCGACTACTGGCGCTGGCACGGTATCGAGAATATAGGTCACGGATGTCTTGAAACCGATGTTTTTCTCTGGGAAACGGCAAATGGTCAACTTGCCGCTGTTCTCAACCGGGAATCGCCGGGGAGTGTCTTTTTACAGATTCATCCCGACTATCATACATCGGAGTTGGAAAATGCAATGATAACCGTCGCCGAGAAAC
>JAFGNW010000105.1 GCA_016926795.1 Candidatus Zixiibacteriota bacterium | reverse complement strand
TAAATAATATCAAGTCCAAGTTTATCTTCCTTAATAATTCCATCAATTCCACCGTCTCCACTTTTTCCTATAGCTTTTCCAGCATCTATTCTAGACCCGCCGTAACCCATTTTTATAAGAAGCTCCACAACAAGCCTTTCAAAAAAAGTATCAGAAGAACTTTTTATTTTTTCTAATAACTCAGAAGCTAATGATTCATTTATTTCTTGAAATGCAGACTCAATGATTTCTTCTGGTGTATCAACTTTTTGCTCGTCTTCTAAGATTGTTGTTTCTTTTCTTTTACCCGTAAATTCTTGGAATTCTGGATATTTTAGAAGGAATTTATTATCGATTCTCTTCGGTGTTTGAGATAATACTTGATGACCTCGCTCTGTTATTTTAAAAATGCCTCTTTCTGGACTAGCAATTAAACCAGCTTTCTTTAAATATGTCCTTGCCCAACCCACTCTATTATTGAATTTATATTGCTTGCCACTTGGTAATAATTCTCTTCTCTCTTCAGAATTTAGATTAAATTCATCAGCTAATATTTTAATCGCATCGCTTAAACTATGTTCCTTATTATCCGAAGCGAGTTTTAGAATGGGCAACATTATTTCTTGATAATCAGGTATACTCATAATGGTATATTACCGTGCTTCTTGGGCGGGTTGGCATCTTTCTTGGTCTGCAGCATCTCGAACGCCCGAATCAACCGCGGCCGGGTGGTTTTTGGTTCGATGACATCGTCGATATACCCCCGCGACGCCGCGATATACGGATTAGCGAATTTCTCGCGGTATTCATCGGTTTTTTTCTGCACCTCCGCCTCGGCATCGGCCGCTTCGGCGATATCTTTCTTGAAAATTATTTCCACCGCCCCTTTGGGGCCCATGACCGCGATTTCAGCGGTCGGCCAGGCGTAATTCATATCGCCCCGGACGTGCTTGGAGTTCATGACGTCGTACGCCCCGCCGTACGCCTTGCGGGTAATCACCGTAACTTTGGGCACGGTGGCTTCGCAATAAGCGTACAGGAGTTTGGCGCCGTTGAGAATAATACCGCGATGTTCCTGGTCCACCCCGGGCAAAAAGCCGGGCACATCCTCGAACGTCAGGATGGGAATATTGAAAGCGTCGCAGAAGCGGATAAAACGCGCTCCCTTGGTCGAAGACCGGATACTGAGCACCCCGGCCAGCACGGCCGGCTGGTTGGCGATAATGCCGACCGAGCGGCCGCCCAGGCGGGCGAAACCGACCACGATATTCTGGGCGAACTCCTCGTGCACTTCGAAAAAGGTGTCCTTATCCACAACGAGATTGATGACATCCTTGATATCGTACGGCTGATTGGGATTCTCCGGGACGATGTTGTTGAGGACGTCTTCCTCACGGTCGGCCGGGTCACCGGTATCGATAAAGGCCGGGTCCTCGCAATTGTTCTGCGGGATATAGCTGAGCAGTTTTTTCAACTTGTCGATAGTGTCCGCCTCGTTTTCGCAGGCGAAATGAGCCACCCCGGATTTGGAGGCGTGCACCATCGCCCCGCCCAGCTCCTCCGAGGTCACCTGCTCGTGCGTTACGGTCTTGACAACATTGGGGCCGGTTACGAACATGTACGAGGTACCCTTGGACATGAGAACAAAATCGGTGATGGCCGGGCTGTATACCGCCCCGCCGGCGCAGGGACCCAGGATAACCGAAATCTGCGGCACCACGCCCGAAGCCAAAGTGTTCAAAAGAAAGATGTCGGCATAGCCTCCGAGCGAGACCACGCCCTCCTGGATCCGCGCTCCGCCGGAGTCGTTGATACCGATTACCGGCGCCCCGACTTTCAAAGCCATCTTCATGATTTTACAAATCTTCTCAGCATGGGCTTCCGAGAGCGAGCCGCCGAATACGGTGAAATCCTGTGAAAAGATATACACTTTCCGTCCGCTAATCTTGCCGCAGCCGGTCACCACCCCGTCGCCCAGGTATTTTTTGTCAGCCAGGCCGAAATCCGAAGAACGGTGCGTCACAAACATGTCAAACTCTTCGAATGAATTATCATCCACCAAAAGCTCTATTCTCTCCCGGGCCGTCAGCTTTTTCTTCTTGTGCTGAGCCTCAACGCGGTCGGCGCCGCCCCCCAGTTTCGCCCGGTCGCGTAACTGCTCCAGTTGATTCAATTTTTCTTCTAATGACATGTTCTCACTTTTTTTTATTTTTTAAATTATACTCCGACAGCCGCGACCGGTTCAGCGAAAAATCTACCGTCCGCCTCCCTTATCCGGGCCAGCGGGTGCTGAACGTCATGGTCGAAAGCCATTATCACGTTCCTATTGACTATCCGGGGCAGTGTCCGGCGCTTTATCTCCATCGTCTGCAGCGGATACAAATCGGTGGCCGGGACATAAGCTACCTTCATATGGTTCGAGGTACAGAATATGTCGGCATAATAAAAGACACTTACGTCCTCCGATTTGATTTCCAGAGCGTAATGCGACTCGGTATGACCGCCGGTCAGGATCGCTTTGATACCGGGGAAAAGTTCCGTATCTCCCTCGATAAAATCCACCTGCCCCGCTTTTTCCAGCGGTAACAGCCGTTCGGGAATATACACCGCCGCAGTACGCTCATCGGGATTAACCGCCGCATTCCACTCTTTTCGGTTTATGACGAAGCGGGCGTTTTTGAAACGAGACACATATTGTCCGTTGATTTTCTTCACCGCCCCGCCGGCATGGTCGGTGTGAAGGTGCGTCAGGAGCACGAAGTCGATATCATCGGGAGACAGACCGCAGTCGGCCAGACCTTCTTCGAGCGAGGATTTACCTTCGGTTGAATAGATTTTCTTCTCCCTTTCGCTCAGGGTATCCCCCAGTCCGGCGTCGAAAATGAAATTTTTCCCGTACGCCTTAAGAACAAAGATGTTGGTCACCATCGGAATAAGATTGTTTTCGTCGGCAGGGATAAGTCGCTGCCAGATGGATTTCGGCACCACGCCGAACATACTGCCTCCGTCGAGCCGGAATTTCCGCTCGACGAAGGTACTTATTTCAAACCGCCCCACTCTCATTTAGCGGCCTATAACGTTCCCCGCAATAACCAGGCGTTGTACTTCCGAGGTGCCCTCATAGATTTCAAGCACCCGCTGGTCGCGATAGAGTTTCTCTATTATGGAGAATTCACCGATATAACCGTACCCGGCGTGAATCTGCATAGCGCGGTCAACACAGAAATTGGCCGTTTCGGAACAGTACAGCTTGGCCATAGCGGCGTCGAGCGAGAACGGTTCGCCCTTATCCTGTTTCAGCACGGCCTTGTAACACAGGCCGCGGGCGGCCTCCAGACGTGTGGCCATGTCGGCAATCATCCACTGGATTGCCTGCAGTTTGGCGATGGGGGCGCCGAACGCGATGCGCTTTTTGGCATAGGCGACCGATTCATCGAGGGCTCGCTGGGCGATACCCACCCCCTGGGCGGCCACGCCGATACGGGCGCTGTCCAGAGTCATCATGGCATAACGGAAACCCTTGCCGATTTCACCCATCAGGTTAGCTTTCGGAGCCCTGACGTCCTTTAAAATAATTCCGCCGGTGGTAGCGGCGCGCATCCCCATCTTATTCTTCAAGGTCCGGGCCTGCCAACCAGCCTGTTTGGTGTCCTCGACGATGATAGCCGACAGTTTCGGCTGGTCCTTGATTTTACAGAAGAGCACGCCCAGGTCGGCGGCGTCGCCGTGCATAATGAAAATCTTCTCGCCGTTGATGACATATTCATTGCCGGTTTCCACCGCCTCGGTGGACTGGTTGGCGGCGTCGGAACCGGCGTTCGGCTCCGTCAGCACAAACGCGGGAATCCGCTTGCCGGCGGCGCAGTCGGGTACGAATTTCTTCTTCTGCTCGTCGCTGGCGAAATGGATAATCGGGTAAGTCGCCAGCTCGCCCACGGCGCACAGCAACCCCACCGCGGCGTCATGGTAACACAGTTCCTCGACCAAAGTGATATACTCAAGATGCGATTTGCCTTTACCGCCAAATTCCGGGGGCATGGCATAACCGATAAAACCGGCTTCACCGATTTTGCGATACAGGTCAACGGGAAACTTCCGCGGCTCCGGCATCTGGTCCAGTTCCTTCGAACGGGGATAGATTTCCTTTTCCGCAAATGCCTTGACTTCGTCTCTGACCGCCTGTTGTTTCGGATCAATATTCTTGTTCATAGTTCCTCCCAGAACTTATTGTTTATTATATTTCGTATTATTCCGTTACATCATTTTTTCGTCTGATGATTTTTCACCGACCGCCTTGACAAGGAACTCGATTGCTTCCTCGGTGGTGGCACCGGGAGTGAAAATTTTGGCCACGCCTATTTTTTCCAAAGCGATTTTATCGTCATCGGGGATAATCCCGCCGCCGAACAAAAGAATATCCTCGGCCCCGCGCTTTTTCATCTCGTCGAGTATCGCCGGGAAAAGCGTCATGTGGGCGCCGGAGAGGATAGAGATACCGATAGCGTCCACGTCTTCCTGGATGGCGGCTTCGACAATCATCGGCGGGGTTTGCCGCAAACCGGTGTAGATAACCTCCATTCCGGCGTCGCGGAAGGCTGCCGCGACCACTTTGATACCCCGGTCATGGCCGTCCAGACCGGGCTTGGCTAAAAGCACTCTGATTTTTTTTGCCATAATACTCTATATTGCTTAAAGTTCTTTTTACGATACCTGCATGGCCGAGGCTGACTCGACGTGCTCGCCCCACTCCTCGCGCAAAACATCACACATCTCACCCAGGGTGGTATAAACCCGGACACAGTCAAGAATGGCCTCGAAGGTGTTGCCATCGTTCCGGGCCACGGCGCAAAGTTTCTCCAGGTTCTCTTTTACCGCAGCACCGTTACGTTCCTGCTTGACTTTCTTAAGGAAGGCGCACTGGTCCTTTTCCACCTGTTCGTCGATTTTCAAAACCGGAATATCAACTTTCTCGTTCTCGAGAACGTACTTGTTGACACCGACGATAACGCGCTCATCCTTCTCTATTTCCCGCTGGAAACGGTAAGCCGACTTGGCCAGCTCTCGCTGGAAGAAACCTTCCTCGATGCAGTTTATCACGCCGCCGCGGCGTTCTATCTCGGTGAAATATTTCTCCGCCTCGGCTTCCATCTGGTCGGTCAGGGCCTCGACGAAATACGAACCCGCCAGGGGGTCGATGGTGTTGGCGGCGCCGGTCTCATAAGCGATTATCTGCTGGGTACGCAGGGCTATTCGCAGGGCTTTCTCCGATGGCAGCGCCAGCGTTTCGTCCATTGAATTGGTATGCAGCGATTGTGTCCCACCCAGCACCGCCGAAAGCGCCTGGGTGGTCACTCGAATGATATTGTTTTCCGGCTGCTGAGCCGTCAGCGAACACCCGGCCGTCTGGGTGTGGAACCGCAACAGCCAGCTGCGGGGGTCTTTGGCTTTGTACTTGTTTTTCATCCGTTTGGCGTAAATCCGGCGGGCCGCCCGATACTTGGCGATTTCCTCGAAAAAGTCCGAATGGGCGTTGAAGAAGAACGACAGCCGGGGCGCGAACTCATCGACATCCTGACCGTCCTCGATAGCCGACTCGATATACTGGAAACCGTCGGCCAGAGTAAAAGCCAGTTCCTGCACAGCGGTGGCCCCCGCCTCACGGATATGGTACCCGGAGATGGAAATGGTGTTCCATTGCGGGACATGTTTGGTGCAATACGCCATCATGTCGGTTATCAGGCGAATCGACGGCCGCGGCGGGTAGATAAACTCTTTCTGAGCGATATATTCCTTGAGGATGTCGTTTTGCAGGGTGCCGCGAACCTTATCGAACGACACACCCTGTTTTTCCGCCACCCCCAGGTACATGGCCAGTAGAATCGAGGCCGGGGAGTTGATGGTCATCGAGGTGGATACCTTCGACAGGTCGATACCGTCGAACAAAATTTCCATATCGGCCAGGGTATCGACCGCCACCCCGCATTTGCCGACCTCGCCCAGGGAACGGTCATGGTCCGAATCGTAACCCATCAAAGTCGGCAGGTCAAAAGCCGTGGACAGCCCGGTTCCGCCTTCCTTGATAATATATTTGAACCGTTCGTTGGTCTGTTTGGGAGTGCCCATACCGGCGAACTGCCGCATGGTCCAGAGGCGGGTGCGGTACATGGTGTGGTGCACCCCGCGGGTATAGGGATACTCGCCCGGCAAACCGATATTGTTCCAGTAGTAATCACCCTGGTCGGCGTTTTTCACCGATTCTGGCGTGTACAGTTCGTCGATATCCTCGCCGGAAATGGTAAAAAAGCGCGGCATTGATTTTTTGGAACGGGTCTTTTCTGCATTCTTGTCCCATTCCGCTAATTTTTCACGTAGTTTTTTTAAAAACGATTTTTCAAACATAAATTCTTTCCCCGAATTATAACAGCCT
>JAFGNW010000104.1 GCA_016926795.1 Candidatus Zixiibacteriota bacterium | reverse complement strand
TAATTGACGATGACGACCGCACCTTCCCGGGCCAGCCGCAGCGCGATAGCCCGGCCAAAGCCGCGAGCGGCGCCGGTAACCAGCGCTATTTTTCCGGACAGTTCTGGATACATTAAATCTTGCTCCGTTTATAATTTATCATCCGTTGATAATACCCGTTGCCATAACCTGGAAAAGATACTGATATAGGCATAAAACAAAAAAGCCCGAGGCTGGTTCCGTTAATTTAGCCCGGACGTTAAGCTTATGTGCGAAAAGATATTAGCCTTACACGTGGAAAACCTGTCGAGATTATATTGCAGATTGTTCTTGACCGATTTGTCTGTCTCGTTTAAATAATTATAAAGCTTTGTGGGTGTTTTTCCTCATTTATGAAAAAATACGAGTTTATTGACCATACCGCCGATATCGCCGTGAAGGCGTACGGTGATACGCTCGAGGAGGCTTTCGCTGCCGCCGCTGAGGCCATGTTTGATATCATTATCGGCGGCGCGGAAATCGGGATGGAAAAAAATATTTCGTTCGCCGTGGAATCGATCGATGTCGAGGGGCTGCTGGTTAATTTTCTCTCACGGCTGATTGTCCTGCACGAGACGGAATACCTCGTGCTGGGGGCTTTTAAAATCAAATTCACCGGTGACAATCGGCTTGAGGCGACCGCCTCGGGTGAAAAATACGATGAAAAAAAACACGGTCCCGGCGAACATGTCAAGGGCGTGTCGTATCATATGATGGATATTTACGACGGAAAAGGAAAAAAAAACAGTTATGTACAGGTACTCTTCGATATATAATTATCGCTGGAGCCCGGGGTGGAAAATTTGTAAATATTAATTCATATATTAAATTGTTGTGGAGTTATGAGCAGGGGCGAAAACATCAAAAAAATTGACGATTACCGGTTTGAAATACCGCTGTCGTTCCAGTCCGAGGCTATGAAACGGTTGGATCTGCGGATGAATGTACCGGGGTTGATTTACGCCGATGAAGCCATGTTGGCATCGATTGTGGCAGACAATTCTCCCGAACAGGTGGCCAATGTGGCTACCCTCCCGGGCATTGTCCGTTATTCTTTCGCCATGCCGGATATCCATCACGGCTACGGCTTCGCCATCGGCGGCGTGGCGGCATTCGATGAAAAAGAAGGCGTCATCTCGCCGGGTGGAGTAGGTTATGATATCAACTGCGGGGTGCGGCTGTTACGCTCCGATTTAACTTTTGACGAAATCAAGCCTCAAATCGATAAGCTGGTCAACACCATGTTTCACAACATCCCTTCCGGGGTAGGTTCCGAAGGCCGGGTGCGGTTGTCGAAGGAAGAAATCGACCGGGTGCTGGCCGACGGCGCCCGCTGGGCGGTGGAAAACGGCTATGGCTGGCCGGAAGATTTGGATGTTATCGAGGAAAACGGCAGTATCGAGGGGGCTGACCCTTCGGTTGTCAGCAACACCGCCAAAAAACGGGGGGCACCGCAACTGGGCACGCTCGGCGCCGGGAACCATTTTCTGGAAATTCAACGGGTTGAGGAAATCTACGACCGTGAAGCCGCTGAAGCGTTCGGCATTTCGGATATCAACCAGGTGACCGTTATGATTCACACCGGGTCGCGCGGCTGCGGCCATCAGATTTGCACCGACTATCTCGATGTTATGCGGCGGGCTAACAAGAAATACGGCATTCCCCTGGTGGACCGGGAGCTTTCCTGCGCGCCGGGAGATTCCCCCGAGGGCCGGCAGTATTTTGCGGCCATGAAATGCGGCGCCAATTTCGCCTGGGCTAACCGTCAGATGATCAACCATTGGGTACGGGATTCTTTCGCCGCTGTTTATAAACGACCCGCCGAGAAACTCGGGCTGCGACTTATATATGACATCGCCCATAATATGGCCAAACTCGAGGAACACGACATCGACGGTCGCCCGAGAAAACTTTATGTTCACCGCAAGGGGGCCACCCGCGCTTTCGGTCCGGGTCACCCCGAAGTTCCGGAAAGGTACCGGGCGGTGGGCCAGCCGGTGCTGATACCCGGCGATATGGGTACCGCCAGTTACCTGCTGGCGGGAACGCAAAAGGCAATGGCGGAGACGTTCGGGTCCTCCTGCCACGGCGCCGGGCGGCGGCTGTCGCGCCATGCTTCCATCAAACAAAACCCCGCCGATAAAATTATTGCCGAACTGGAGAATAAAGGGATTTACCTGCAGGCCAAAAGCCGCCGGGTAATTTCCGAGGAGGCGCCGCAGGCTTACAAGGATATCGACGAGGTGGTGGAGATATCACACCGGTCGGGCATCGCCAAAAAAGTCGCCCGTCTGCGGCCGGTGGGGGTGGTTAAGGGATAGAATTATCCTTGCTTCCACCCGCCCTTACCGTATCTTGCCCTGACCGTGAAAATATTTGGGGTAGTATATGTCCGCCGATATTAAAGCGAACAACACCATTGACAGAACCGATAACCGAACTCAACTCGCCTCCGGTCTGAAAGTAACCTGGGTCGGTCTGGCGGCCAATCTGGTGTTGGTTGTCATCAAATTCTGGGGCGGAATAGTCGGTCGCAGCCAGGCCCTCGTAGCTGATGCCGTACACTCCGTCTCGGACCTATTCAGCGATGTCGTGGTGCTGTTCGGCCTTAAATGGGGTCGCAAGGTTGCCGACGAAGAGCACCCCTACGGCCATGCCCGTATCGAAACCATCTCCAGCCTGATAGTCGGTTTCCTGCTTCTGGTAGTCGCCTTGGGAATAGCTTATCGTTCCGTCCTTTCGATATACAACCATAAAACCTCGAGCCCCGAACTGCTGACGATTTATGTGGCAGCTCTGAGTATCGTCGTCAAGGAAGCCCTGTACTGGTACACGGTGAGGGTCGGGCGGCACATTCGCAGTATCGCCCTGGTAGGCAACGCCTGGCATCATCGCTCCGACGCCCTGAGCTCCGTGGCGGTGCTGATAGGCGTGGCGGCGGCTCATTTCAACCCCGCCTGGCACCTGGCCGATTCTTATGCCGCCCTGATTGTTTCGTTCTTTATTTTTAAAATCGGAGGTTCCCTGACCTGGTCGGCTTTTAAAGAACTGGCCGATACCGCCCCCGATAAGGATATTCTGCGGACAATCGAAAAGAAAGCCTCCGATGTACTCGGTGTTCGCCAGGTACACGACCTCAAGGCGCGTTATTCCGGGCGGGATATTTTTGTCGATATCCACATCGTGGTGGATCCCAATATAACCGTGCGCCAGGGACATGCTATCGCTAAAGAAGTGGAATATTGTCTGGTTAATGAAATTAGGGATATTAGCCGCGTCACCATCCATATCGACCCCGATATTAAAAAAGATGTTTGATTGGAATATTTTAAGTCGTATCTGTCAAACAAAAATATTTTATGTGGAAAAACAGCCCCGGATATTGACTTTGAACCTTTTCCCCTTAAATTGTGTTCTAATAAGCGTTAAAAAAGATAATAAGAGGGCTTTTATATTTTAATCGATTAAAAGGAGGTACTCCCCATGTCAACGAAAGAAATCCAGAAAGCTATCGTGGACAACATGAAACGCTGGCAGAAAATCGAAAACGCCTCGGTGGCGTCGACCGGCAAAGTTATCGACAAAACGGATAATCCCGTGGTACGTTTGATTATGGAAGTTATTCAGCGCGACTCTCAGTTCCATTACCGCGTTCAGGAAATGATTGCCGACAGCCTTGAAACCAAGACTATTACCCTGACTCCGGATGACCTCGGAGAGGTCTGGGAAATGATCGAAAAACATATCGAGCTGGAAAAGAAAACGGTGGAGCTGGCCGAGGAAGCCCTGAAAAGTCTCAAGGGCAAGAAAATGGTGGTGCAGGAATATCTCCTCAATTATCTTCTGGAAGACGAGAAGAAACACAACCTGGTGCTGGATCACCTGGGCATTATCAAGAAGGGTATGTATCCCTACGGATAATTTTACTTAATCGATATAAGCATAACTATAGGAGAAAATAATGAAATTAGATTCCGTTGAGAAGATTCTCGACTATGCGATGGAAAAAGAGGAAGATGCCGCTCAGTTTTATTTGACCCTGGCCGGGAAAATGGATAAGGAATACATGAAAAAGGTCTTCGAGGGCTTCGCCAAAGAGGAAAAGGGCCACAAGGCCAAGATTCAGGCTATCAAGGCCGGTAAGCTGATGTTGAAAGCCGAAAAGAAAGTCATGGACCTCAAGATTGGCGACCACCTGGTGGAGGTGGACCTGGATGCGGACATCGACTACCAGCAGGCTTTGATTCTGGCTATGAAAGCGGAGAAAGCCGCCTATAAGCTTTACAGCGAACTGGCTTCGGCCGTTGACGACGCCGGTTTGAAAGAAACGCTTATGGCTCTGGCCAACGAAGAAGCGAAGCACAAGCTCCGTTTTGAAATCGAATACGACGATATTATTTTGAGCGAAAACTGATTCGGCATTAAATAACCTTTATAAATTGCTCCCGCGGTTTTACGGCGGAATTGTCAGGTTCCGGGTCGGAAAAGCGGCGGGAGTTTTTTTATGGGGTAAGAACCGCCGGCAGAGCGGTTTCAAGGTCGGGATGTTTAAATTGATAATCGGTCGAAAGCAATACGGCCGGTTGAACGCGCTCGGAAGCGAGCACCAGGGCATCGGCCATCTCACCGGCAGCCAGCCGTAAGATAAATGCCGGTAAGGGGATGAAGGCTCGACGGTTTAAAAAAGCCGCGACTTTTCGAGTGAATTCGGCGTTGGTGACCGGTTGGGGGGAGACGAGGTTGACGGGTCCCGTAATTTGTTCCCGCGACAGAAGGTGGTCGATAGCGCCGATTTCGTCCTCGAGTGTAATCCAGCTCAGATACTGACGGCCGCTGCCGAGTTTCCCGCCCAGGCCGAGTCTAATCGGTTTTATCATCTTTTCCAGCGCGCCCCCTTCGGACGCGAAGACCACCCCGGTGCGCAGGTTGACAACCCTGATACCCTTGTCGGCGGCCGGTGCGGTCGCCTCTTCCCATTCACGGCAGACCTCGGCCAGAAAACCATCGCCGGGCGGGCTGGTTTCGGTTAGGATTTCATTCCCCCGGTCACCGTAAAATCCGATTGCCGAGGCGCAGATGAGAGTCCGGGGCGGATTTTCGAGCTGCGCCAGGGTACGGCTTAAAAGCCGCGTATTGTTGACGCGGCTGTCTCTGATGCGGGCTTTCTGCTCCGGGCTCCAGCGACGAGCGGCGATATTCTCCCCGGCCAGGTGTATCACGGCGTCGAAACCAGCCAGCGAGGTTTTATCTATCGCCCCGCCCTCGGGATTCCACAGTATGGAAACCAGGTCGTTACCCTTTTTGGTGCGGACCAGCCGGACGACCTCATGGGATTCATTCTGGAGGTGCGCCGCCAGCGCCGAGCCAATCAGACCCCGGGCGCCGGATAAAAGTACCCGCATAATCTCCCCTCGCGCCGCTCAGTTCAGCTCGGCGTATTTTTTCAAAACCTCGTTAACGTGCCCGGCTACCTTCACCTTTTCCCAGATGTGGGCGATTTTGCCGTCGGGGTCGATCAGAAAAGTGCTGCGCACCACCCCGTAATATTCCCGGCCGTACATTTTCTTTTTCTGCCAGACGCCGTATTTTTCCAGCACTTTATGGTCCGGGTCGCTTAAGAGGGTGATTTTCAAATCGTATTTCGCGGTGAAGTTTTCGTGGCTTTTGACCGAGTCGGGGCTGACCCCCAGCACGATGGTGTTGATGTCTTCAAAAGTGACGGTGTTATCGGAAAAATTACAGGCTTCGGTAGTGCAGCCCGAGGTATTGTCTTTGGGATAAAAATAGAGAACCACCCATTGTCCGGTAAAATCTGACAGTCTGACCTTTTTTCCCTGCTGGTCCTGAAGCGTGAAATCCGGCGCCTTGCCGCCTGTTTTCAAAGCCATGGTTATATCCTTTTTTTATTTTCGTTTTTAGATGTTTCCGTATTGTAGCGATTAAATCTATAATTTATTTCCCAAATATACAAGAAATATGCGTCCGAAAACAGAAAATATCAAGCGGTGCGTTTTTTGAAACGCAGGAAAGAAAAGCCGAATATAGCCAGACCGTAAACGGCCAGGATATAGATATCGCCGGCCAGGTCCGCCACTCCCGAACCTTTCATCATGATGCCGCGGGTGATGGACATGAAAAACCGCATCGGGTTTAAATAGGTGACATACTGCATCCATCGGGGCATATTGGAAATGGGAGTGAAAAAACCCGAGGTCAGCATGGCGAAGATAAAGAAAAACCAGGCGAAAAACATGGCCTGCTGTTGGGTGGAACTGACGGTAGAGAAAAACATGCCCATGCCCAGCGTCGTCAAAAGATAAAGCAGAGCCAGGGCGAATAAAAGCGGGGGGGAGCCGACAAAAGGAATGTCGAACCAGAGCACACCCAGTATCAGCGTGAGAATCATCTCGAAAATACCAAGCAGGGCGAAAGTGCTGATTTTACCCATAAGCAACGTGGTGGTACTGATAGGTGTGACCAGCAGCTGTTCCAGGGTGCCCATTTCCCGTTCGCGCACGATAGCCATCGAGGTCAGCATGACCGTCAGCATCGTCAAAATCGTAGCCACTATGCCCGGTACCATGTAATAAACCGACTCCGCTTCCGGGTTGTAAAGGATTCTGCTGCGGATTTCGACCGGTGGCGTATAATCGATTCTGTCCTGTGAGAACGTTCGGGTAATCATGGCGGCATAGCCGGAGCCGATACGGGCCGAGTTGGCGTCGGTGCCGTCGGTAACCAGACCGACCGTCACGCTTTCCTTTCGCGCGAGTTTAGCGGAGAAATCCTCCGGGACGACCAGGGCCATCTCGGCCTCGCGTTTTTTGAACCGGTCCTCGATAAGCCACAGGGGCGGGGCGTCCCGGTCGGTTAAAATATCCTCCGGGACGAAATAATCTCCGGCCTTGAAAGCGTCGAACAGTTCCCGTGATTCCCGGCCGCGGTCGTAATCATAAACGTCGAGAGTTATATTTTTGACGTCGATATTGACCACGTATCCGAACAGGATAAGTTGAACAATCGGCATGGCGAAAATCATCCGCAGCATGTTGCTGTCGCGGAACACTTGTATGAATTCCTTCTTGATAAGTCCCAGGTAGGCTCTGAACATAATCAAGCCGTCCCCCGGTTGAAACTTTTAACCGCGATAAAGAGAAATATGACCATCAACAACACCAGCATAGCCCCCTGGCCGATGAAGACGCCCAGCCCGGCCCCCTTGAGCATAATCCCGCGAATGATGGTCAGAAAATACCTGGCCGGGACGATATGGCTGAGCGCCTGGAGAACGAACGGCATATTCTTGATGGGGAAAATGAAACCGGAAAGCATTACCGAGGGCAGCATGGTCAGGGTCAAAGCGAACATCATCGCCAGCTGCTGGGTGTTCACCGCCGCGGATATCAAAATGCCGATTGACAGGGAGGTTGTGACATAAATGAAACCGAACAGCAGCAGCAGCAAATGAGAGCCGATAAACGGTACACCGAATACCAACTTGGCGAAAACCAGAATCAGCGTCCCGTCGAGAAAGGCAATAACGATATAGGGAATGAGTTTTCCCAGCAAAATATCATGGGTTTTCACCGGTGCCGTCAGAAGCTGTTCCATCGTACCGGTTTCTTTTTCCCGGGCAATGGTAATTGAGGTCAGTAGTGCGGATATCATTATGAGGATAATCGCCACCAAACCGGGAACAAAAAAGTGTGACGATTTCAAATCCGGATTGTATTTTACCTGCAGGGATAACTGTATCCCCGGCAGAATATAGCCGGCGGGCAGACGGTCCTTGAGAAACTGCAGCAGCACCTGGTTGGCATAACTCTGTACGGCGGCGCTGAGAGCGTTGTCGCTGCCGTCCACCATCAGGCTCAGGTAAAATTTATCGCCCCGTTCCACAGCCCGGCCGAAACCGGGTTTGATCAGAAGCACCGCCGCTGCCTCGGTCGAGCGCAGCAGTGCTTCCGGGTCGGTCAGGCTGGTTTCGTTCTCCGGTCGGCTGAAATAAGCCGAGTTGTAAAAGCGGTCGACCAGTTCCCGTGATTCGTCGGTCCGGTCCTGGTCGACGACCGCTATAACAACATCCTCGACATCGAGATTGATGGCGTAGCCGTATAAGAATGTCATCATCACCGGCATGAGAAAAACAATCAACAGCGAGCGGGGGTCGCGCAGGATGTGATAGAGTTCCTTCAGAGCGATGAATTTAAGCCGGTTCATCGGTAAGCTCCTGTCTTTTTATAAGGTCGATAAACATGCTCTCCAGATTGTCCGCGTTGTGCCGGGCGATCAGTTCGAACGGTTTGCCCCGGTCGACAATTTTGCCCCGGTGCATGATGGAGATGCGGCCGCAGTACTCGGCCTCGTCCATATAATGGGTGGTTACGAAAATGGTCACGCCCTCGTCGGCCAGGGTATATAAAATATTCCAGAATTTGCGGCGGAAGACCGGGTCCACGCCGCCGGTAGGCTCGTCGAGAAACAATATTTGCGGCCGGTGTAAAAGGGCTACCGAAAGAGCCAAGCGCTGACACCAGCCGGTCGGCAGGGAACTCGAGGGCCGGTTGAGAAAATCACCCAGGGATAAACGTTCGGATAATTCTTCGATGCGACCGGCGATGTACGATTTGTCCAGGCCGTAGGCGCTGCCGTAGAAATTGAGATTCTGTAAGCCGGTCAGGTCGCCGTACAGGGCGTACTTCTGTGACATGTAACCGATATTTTTTTTGATGGCTTCGAACTGCCGGATAATATCCAGCCCGGCCACCCGCCCGCTGCCCGCGCTCGGCAGCAATAAACCGCACAGCATGCGGATGGCGGTCGTTTTACCAGCCCCGTTGGCTCCTAGGAAACCAAAAATCTCGCCCCGGTTGACCGTCAGCGAAATGCCGTCCACCGCCGTGAAATTACCGAACCGTTTGGTCAAATTGTTGATTTCCACCGCCGTGTTGTTCATGACCCGGTCTCCGTCAGTTGAATGAAGCGGTCTTCCAGACCGGGTGCGGCGGGTGCCAATTTATCAACGGCAATATTCAATTGGGCGAGAGCCTGGGCGTAACGGGCAATATCGTCGTTCTCGTCAAGGTAAAGGTGCATTCCGGCACCGAAGCGCTGCGCTTTAAGACCCTTGATACGGTTGAGATTCTCGACCAGGGTCGGATTCGGTTCTTCGTTTAAGAAATATATCCGACCGCGAAACCGGGCAGCCAGTTCATCGGGTTTGCCTTCGGACAGCTTGCGACCGTCGAGAACGAATGCGGCCCGGTCGGCGCGGGCGACCTCATCCATGTACGGTGTGGAAACGAGTACGGTAACGCCCTCGCTTTTAAGCTGCAGCAAAATTTCCCAGAACTGATGGCGCGAAAGCGGGTCCACCCCGGTGGTCGGTTCGTCGAGTATCAGGAATTCAGGGTCGTGCATGAGAGCGCACGAAAGAGCCAGCTTCTGTTTCATCCCGCCGGAGAGAGCCTGTGCCCGCCGCCGTGCGAACGGCCCCAGGTTGGAGAAACTGTAAAGGTAATCCCGCTTCCTTTCAAAAGCCTGCCCGGTAAAACCGTAGATACCGGCGTAGAATTTCAGATTTTCCTCGACTGAAAGGTCCGGGTAAAGTGAAAAAATCTGCGGCATATAACCCAGCAGGGGTTTTATTTTTTCAAAATCCTTTTTAATATCATATCCGGCAATCGTCACTTCACCGCGGTCGGTTCTGATAAGATGGCAGAGGATACGGATGAAGGTGGTTTTGCCGGCGCCGTCGGGTCCCACCAGGGCGAATATCTCGCCCTCCTCGACCGCCAGGCTGAACTCCCGCAGGGCTGTAATCTTATCATACGATTTGTATATATTCGTCGCGTTTAAAAAACTCATTGCTCTTCCAGCGTCACGAAAACCGGCATGCCGATTTTAAGATGGTTGTCGGTGTTGGGGATTATCACTTTGACGGCGTAAACGAGGTTGGCCCGGGATTCCTCGGTCTGCACGTTTTTGGGCGTGAACTCAGCCTCGTCCGAGGTCCAGCTGATATATCCATCGTATTGCCGGCCGCCGGCCTCGGTGTCGACCCGAGCCTTCTGGCCCGTCTTAATATTGGCGAAGGCACCGGCGCTAAGGTAAACCTTCACCCAGACGGTGTCAAGGCGGGCGATTTTAGCGATCGGCTTGCCGGGATTTAACAACTCACCGGGGTCTATATATTTTTCCGTCACCGTACCGGTTATCGGCGCCGAAGGATAACTGTCCGCTAGCTGGCGTTCCAGGCGGGCGATATCGGCGTCGATTTTATCTATTTCCGCTTGAAGTACGGCCACATTGGCCCGGGCCGTTTGATAAGCGAGATCGGCGTTGTCGAATTCGTACGCCGCCCGGTCATATTGTTGTTGCGTGCCGGTACCCGATTCCAGCAGGCCCTGCAAACGGTCACGCTCGGAAAAAGCAAATTCCCGGGTACGCTCGGAGTTTTTTACCTGTATGCGCACCGTCGCCAGATTGGCCATCGCTACCCTGCGGGCGGCAGCTGCCGATGCCAGTTCCAGCTCCAGCCGGCTGGGGTCGATTTTCAAAAGGGTGTCGCCGGATGAGACGAAAACGCCTTCGTCGAAATACATCTTCATCACTCGGCCAGAACTTTCCGCTGAAACAATGACCTCAGTGGTCTCAATCAGGCCGGACCCGCCGATTTTGTTTTCATCCCGACCGCACCCGGCCAGTAATATCAAAGTGAAAAAAATTATGATGGGCTTGCTTAAGTTCATGGTTATTTTCCTTCCCTGAGTTGGGGTGAACCGGAGGCGTAATAAAAGTTACTTAATGCAATATGGTAATCGACCAGGGCCGCGGCCAGCGAGGACTGGGCAACCGTCAGGGTCGTTTCAATTTCCAGAAGCCGGTTAGCCGTCAGCGCTCCCCGGCGGTGTTTTTCACCGGCCAGGCGATAATTATCTTCCGTCAGCCGGCTCTCTTTCTGCGCGCTTATATATTTTTCAAAAGCCTGGTTGAGAGTCTCGACCGCCATTGCCAGTTCTCGGTTGAGGTTTTCATAGAGTTGCTCATAAGCGAAACCGGCGGCTTCGAGATTATAACGGGCATTCGACGCGTTCTTGATATTCTTACCGCCGATATTGAAAGACCAGGTCAGATTGGCGCCGAAAATATAATAATCGTTCCATTCGTTGTTAAAACGGTCGAGATTAGGTTTGCCGTAAGAATAGCCGGTGTAAGCGGATAAAGTCGGGAAATAATTCGACCGGGCCAGTTTCAACCGGGAGCGGTTGATATTGATATTGGCGCGGGAGGCGGCCAGTTCCGCTTTGGATTCAGGAAGGACCTTCGCGCCGTTCGACATTTCCGGATTTTGCAACAGCGAGGTTATATTCAAGCTTTCGGACAGGTCCAGACCGAGCATTGTAAGAAGTCTTATCTCAGCCGTGCGGCGTCCCGTCCGGGCTTGGGTCACGGCCGATTCGGCTCTGGTATAGGCTAGCCGGGCATCGAGGATATCCACCGAATCGGCCATCCCGGCTTTGTAAAGAGTGTTGATATCCTTTAAGATAATTTCGGTGCGCTTTAACGACGCCCGCGCAATATCGAGAATTTGTCCGGCGCGATAAAGGTTGAAGTACTCCACCCGGGTTAAAAAATCGAGGCGGTCGCTCTCCATGCGGCTGAACGCCTCGGCGTACTCCACCCCGGCGCGAGCCAGGTCAATACCGCCGCTGATTTTCCCCCCGGTGAAAAGCGGCAGGGCCAACCGAAGGTCGGTTTGGTAAGTTTCGCTGGTGCCGAATTCTTTCGTAAAAGATACGCCGGGCATAACGTTAATATCCAGTACGGGAACCTCGCTGACATAATATCCCGCCGCTGCCAGCGAAAGGGTCGGGTATCGTTCCGCTCGGGCCGAACGGTAATTATCTCGGGCGGCTTCACTCAGGGCCTGCACCTGTTTGAGGCTCAACGAATGTGACCGCGCCAGCTCCAACGCCTGCGAAAGAGTTAAATCACGAGCCACCAGTGATGAACGGCATATTATTAATGATAACGTTAAGACCGCAACTATCAGGTATCTCATTTTTCTCTCGCTTTCATACCGTTTAGAAAAAGATCCATAACTGCTTCTTTTCTTTCTTTAATGAATTTCTCCCGGTCCTCTATTTGAAGCACCCGGTCGGTGATGGGGGAGATAATAAAATAACCGATATTCATCGCCAGAAACGACACGACCGCTTGCCGGATATCAACCGACCGTAAATAACCCTTATCCACGCCTTCCTCAATAAGAGAGCGAAGTTCTATAGATACTTTTGATTCCGTCAGGACACCAGCAATCTGTTTTAAAATCTCGCCTTTGGGATTAGCCAGCTCCCGAAGAAGGATAGAACGGATAGGCGTATCTTTCAAAAAAAGCTGGGTATAGACATCGATTACACTTGAGAGAACTTCGGCCGCCGTACCGGATGTTTTCAGACTCTGGCCTATTTCACCGGTAATGTAAGTGAAAAATGATTTTATCATTTCCCGGTAAAGATTTTCTTTGGAATGGAAATGATAATATATCATAGCCTTGTTAAGACCGGATTTTTTGGCGATCCGGTCAACTCGAGCACCGGCCAGGCCATATTGACCGAATTCATCCAGAGCTGCGCTGATAATCCGTCCTTTTGAGCTGTCCTTATCGGTAGTAAGAAGTGTATTGTTATTTGAATTTATAACTTCATTCATAACTATCCGTTTAGTTAAACTAACTGTTTAGTTGAGAATATCGGTTTTTTCACTGATTTGTCAAGAACTTTTTAATACTTTTTGACATATTTATGTTTATTTAATTAAATATCAATAAGATAAGGTAATGAATAAGGGTTTGAATTTCAGGTAAAGCGGTTTATTTGAAGTATTTGAGGGTGTCGATTTTGGGGATGACGCCCATCACGGGGACGCCCAGGTCGGATTCCACATC
>JAFGNW010000103.1 GCA_016926795.1 Candidatus Zixiibacteriota bacterium | reverse complement strand
GGTGCTGGTTATTATCGAAAGGCCGATTATCGCCGCTGAAAAAGCAATTATGGGTAAGTCAGGCAATACTATCGCTAAAATCAGAACCGGCAGCGCGACTATCAGTATCTTCCACCATTTTACGGCGAACCACACCACCAGCATAACAGCCAGCAGGGAGGCGGCTATTCCGGTGATGAGCCATTTATAATTATAAATGATGTTCCAGAGGCCGGTGACTTCGTTTGGCTTGCCCCAGTTGGCGAAAATCAGGACCGCCACCATCGCGGCGAAATACAGCCCGGTTTGCCAGAGGGGACGGGAGATCTCCTCTTCCGGGAGGACCATCTGTTGTGCGGCCTTTTCACTTTCCTCCCGGCGAAAGATAAAGTGCATGAACAAACCTATTACAATGCTGAATAAAATAGCTCCCACCGCCCGGGCGATGCCCAGCTGCAGCCCCAGCACGCGGGCGGTCAAAATTATCGCCAGAACGTTGATAGCCGGACCGGCATAAAGAAACGCCGTCGCCGGACCGAGACCGGCCCCCATGCGATAGATACCCGCAAATAACGGCAACACGGTACAGGAGCAGACCGCCAGAATGGACCCCGACACCGACGCCACCCCGTAGGCGAGGACCTTGTTGGCCCGGGCGCCCAGGTACTTCATAACCGAATTTTTACCGACAAAAACAGCGATCGCCCCGGCGATAAAAAAGGCCGGCACCAGACACAATAAAACATGTTCCCGGGCGTACCACTGAGTCAGGTACACAGCCTCAAGAAGACCGTTCTTGAAACGAACGGAGTCAATCGGGAGGTAATAAAAAATTAGAAAGACCGCGACAATTACCGTCAGCGGTTTGAATTCCTTTTTCCAATCCATCGTCGCCTTACTTTGCTTTTACACTTTTCAGGTTTTTTTAAGAAGTTGCAGTTGTTCTTTGGCGGTGGTCTTCAGAACCGATTCCACGCAGCCGAAAAAATTCAGCACGCAGGGCACCCGCAGGGTGTAATAGACCTGGGCGCCGCGCCGGTCGTCGCTGATAATTCCCGCGCTCCTCAGGACCGAAAGGTGTTTGGAAACGGTGGAAACATCGGCACCGATCATCTCGGTCAGTTCGCAAACGCATTTTTCCCCGCGGGAAAGCTCTTCGACTATAAAAAGGCGGGAGGGGTGAGCCATCGCCTTAATAATCCGGGCCCGGGCTTCGTAGAGGGCCTGTTTTTTGGCATCCATAAATCACTCCTGTTTTTGTTCATTTGGCAAAATAGCCAAATATTTTCCACGGTCAAGCTCTTTTTTCGGTTTTCACGAATTATATTTGAGCGGTATTAATTTTCAGCCGCCCTCTTGGCAACTTTGTTTTCCCTGCATATATTAGGACACAAATTTGGCGGTATTTTGTTTAAATATATGTATGAAAGCTTATAAACGTTTGACAATAGGGCTCCTGACCCTGCAGGGTGATTTTGAGCGCCATCGCCACCAGCTCGAATTGCTGGGGGCTGGTTCCCGAGACGTGCGCCTGCCGTCCGACCTCGAGAGTCTGGACGGCTTGATTATTCCCGGCGGGGAATCGACTACCATGAGTATTCTCATGGACCGCTTTGACCTGCGCCGTCCTCTGCTGGCGTTCGCCCGCCGGCATCCGGTTTACGGCACCTGCGCCGGGATGATTATGCTGGCAAAAAATATCGAGAACAATATTTCCGGCGTCAAGCCTCTGGGGCTTTTGGATATTGATGTCGACCGCAATGGTTACGGCCGCCAGATTTATTCTTTCGAGGACGAACTGGAGGTTCATCTTAACGGGTTGCCCAAGAAAATTAAGGCCGCTTTTATCCGTGCCCCCCGGATTACCCGGCTGGGCAAAGGGGTGCAGGTCCTGGCTGATTATCGGAAGGAGCCGGTTTTTGTCCGGCAGAACAATATCCTCGCCAGCTCTTTCCATACGGAACTGGGCGACGATATGACCGTAATAAAATATTTCGCGGATAATTTCTTCTCATAATCTGTTTTCCGTTCGTTTATCTTTTATAGGAAAGCAAAAGTACGATATCGTGTTGAAAAAAATTATCATAGCCCGGCACCACGGTTTCTGTATGGGAGTGAAGCGCGCTATCCGGATAGCCGAGGATACGGCTCGCGAGGAAACGGGCCGGGTGACCATTCTCAAGGAGATTGTGCACAACGATGCCGTGGTGGAGAAATTTCGCCGCGAGGACGTCCGTCAGGCTTATTCGGTGGACGAGGTCGATGAGGGCACGCTGATTATATCCGCTCACGGTGTCGAGCCGGATATTATTCAAAAAGCCGTGAACAAGGGCTTGACCGTAGTCGACGCCACCTGTTCGCTGGTCCGGCGTATCTATGATATTCTCGACAAAATAAAAGACGAATATTATATCATCCATTTCGGTGACCCCGCCCATGATGAGACACAGGGGATAGTCGGCCATGCCCCCGACCGGATAAGGGTAATATTCGACCGGGAGGAAATGCTTTCGTTGCCCGCCTGGAAAGACCGTAAGCTGGCTCTGACGGTGCAGACCACCGCCAATCTGGAGGATTTTCTCGAGGTACAGAAGCTGGCCCGAGAAAAATGGCCGCATATAAAAATTTTTAAAACCATCTGCAATGCCACGCATCAACGTCAGTCCGCCATTCTTGAGCTGGCTCCAAAAGTGGACATGGTGCTGGTGGTCGGGTCGGTGACCTCAGCCAATTCCAACCGCCTGGTGAAAATCTCCGAACCGCTGTGCCGTCGAGCGCTCCTTATTAATTCCGATGAGGACATCAAAGAGGAATGGTTTCAGGAAGACCGGGGAGTGGAGAAAGTCGGTCTGACCGCCGGAGCCTCGACCCCCGATTTCCTGGTCAAGGCCGTAATCGAAAGATTGGTTAGTATCTCCGGAGGAATGGCGGAAGTTATCACTCAAGAGGATGTCGAAACTGAAAATAACTTCTCGCAGCCTTAGCCCGCTCGACCTGCTTTTATAAAAAAAACGTTTGATTTTTCCGGAAATTTACTATATTGTACTCAGAGATTATCTTGATCTAGTTATACAAACGTATCCGGATCCGGTCACCTGAAAAAAATAGATTTGATCTGACAACCGGGAAGATTTCATCCACAGAGTTAAACGGGTTTGCCTGTTGACGCGTCTGTTCAATAGCGTTCGTTTAAAATGGATGAGGTCGTATTTATTCTCAGAGGACGTTTTATGTCTCAGAAATTGGATAAGTATATGATGAAAGTTATTCCCGACCGTCACCCGGTGCTGATGGAGATGGAACTGTATGCCCGGGAAAATAACTTCCCTATTGTCGGTCCGCTGGTGGGGCGGTTTCTCTATCAGATGACCGTCACCGCCAAAGCCAGACGGATACTGGAATTGGGGTCGGGGTTCGGTTATTCCGCTTTCTGGTTTTCTCTTGCCACCCGGGGCAAGGGGCACATAACTATGACCGACACCGACAAGACGAACAAGCGACGGGCTTTCGAATTTTTTAAAAAGGCCGGTCTGCAGAGCCAGTTTGATTTTAAAATCGCTGACGCTCTCAACGTTATAAAGAAAATAAGCGGAACGTTTGATTTGATTCTGAACGATATAGATAAGGACGGCTATCCGGAGACGATCGATCCGGCCGCCCGGCTTCTGAAGAAAGGAGGACTGTTCATCACCGATAATGCGTTCTGGTCCGGCGGAGTTATTGAGAAAAAACCGGACAAAACAAGTCGGGTCATTATCGATTTTACCGAGACCCTTTTCCGGGACAGTCGCTTTTTCACGACTTTCGTTCCCATCCGGGACGGTTTGTGTGTGGCGGTTCGACTTTGAAATCGGTCCGGTTCCAAAAGCGAATTAAGTGACTCCGGTCGAGAGCAGCTGAAAGGGGCATTGTCCCGGTGTTTTTCAACGGGGCGAGCGGGTAACGGTAAGTGATTCTTGAAAGTTAGAATCCGGTATGTCGGCAAAAAAAAACAAGGTGCCGGGAACTTAATGGTCGCTTATTCGTTAAAAATTATAGAAACCACTTAAGGTCGGAAACGGCTTTACCGATAATTTTATAAGGTACAATTTTTAGGATTCTTCGCGATAATTTAATGAATTTTGAATCAGCAGGGAATCAGAACAGGGTTCACCTTATAAAATGAAAACAGAAAAGCGACAATGACGTTGTTGGGGGCTACCCGGTCGATTTATTGAATTGACGGACGTATTAAACAAATTTGTATCTGTTTGTTATTTTTTATTGACAAAACAGTATTAAAAACGTTTTAATACTGGCCTTAGGTTTCACGGGAGTGAAATCAATTTACGGAAATCAGATAGTGATACTCTCAATCGCGAGTAATCGCTTTTCCTAAATAACAGTAATTTGACAACAGCAGTTGTTGCGACAAAGGTTTTGAGTTAGTTAGGAGGTCATTATGGCCTTAAAAAAAGTGAAATACTTCACCTACGATGAAAACGAGCAATGTACCGAAATTCGGAATTTTATCGAAAACGCCGGAATTATTCTCGATGTTCGCGATCTTACCAGAGAACCGCTGACCGAAGAGGAAATTGCCAGTCTGATTAGCCATTTCGATATCAGCCATTTTTTGAATCCCATGTCAAAATCTTACAAAGCACTCGGATTTGACAAACGCACTCCCAGCCGGGAAGAAATTGTCAAGGGTATTGTCGAAGACTACACCCTCCTGCGCCGACCGATTATCAGGAACGCGCGGCTTTTCACGGTGGGCTGTAACAAAAAAGCGATCAGCGAAATGCTGCAGATAAGCCGCAACGGCAAGGATTCCGATAACGGCGACGGGAATTATAACCGAAGAAACGGCAGGCACGAATCCGTAGGTAGCGCTAAAAAATAATAAAAATTTATAGTTTATCTTTTCCCTCTATTTTCTTATCTTTCCGTATCATCAAAGAGGTATACGCATTAGTTTAACTATTAATAGGGTGCGATGGTATGGATATAGAACGTGAAATCCTTGAAACCGATATCCTTATAGTCGGTGCCGGTCCGGCCGGACTGGCCCTGGCTTATAAGCTGGCCCAGCTGGTGTCAGAAGATGACAGTGTCGAGATGCCCGAGGTCCTCCTGATGGATAAAGGCTCTTATGTCGGCGCTCATTCCCTGTCCGGAGCGGTTATGGACCCCCGCGGTCTCGCCGAACTCATTCCCGATTTCATAGACAAAGGGGCGCCCCTCGAATCCCCGGTAACTTCCGAGGCGATGTATTATCTCACCGAAAAGAGCGCCCTGAAGTTCCCGTTTCTTCCTCCGGCCTTGAACAACCACGGCAACTATGTCGTTTCGCTGAATAAGTTCACCGGCTGGCTGGCCGAGCAGGTCGAAGCCCTCGGCGTCGATATCTATGCCGGTCTGGCCGGTTATGACCTGCTGGTCGAGGACGACAGAGTTACCGGCGTCCAGACGGTCGATTTGGGACTCGACAAAGAGGGCAACCCCAGGGGCAATTTTGAGCCGGGCTCGCTTATCAAGGCCAAAGTAACGGT
>JAFGNW010000102.1 GCA_016926795.1 Candidatus Zixiibacteriota bacterium | reverse complement strand
TTGCCTATTTGAGCCGCCTGTTTTTCGATGTATCGCGATTCCTGAAATTCCAGTTCCTTCAAAATTTCGTCGATGCGGGACCGTTCCACCAGGCGCACGTGCGGGCTGTTCACCAGCTTACTTTCCAGAAAGCGCGGTATTGACAAACCCATTTCCCCTTCCGTGCCGGTGGTGCTGAAAGGCATAACGGCAATTACATACGGCCCGCCGGAATCGATTAACGGCGTTTGTGGGGATGAAATACTGAACTTGCTCATGAAGCAGCCGCCGGGCGGTTCCTCCAGATTCAATTCCCAGAGATTGAGCCGGCACTTACTCGGGTTTTCAGAATCGGTCAGGGCGGCGGCCAGCATGCCTCCCCCCGGTGCGATCTTATAATCAAGAATTTTATCCTGCAGCTTATATTCAAATGCAGTTTGTCCGGACGTAATGTTCCTGAAGGTGAGGATATTCTGCTGCAGGGTCGAGTTATCGAGAACGACAAAGCAGTTCCCGGAGGTAATCTCGAAGTCGTTTATCGACTTGTTGTTATCCTCGAGAACCTTCACCAGGCTGCCGTCGTTCCAGTCATAAAATGCCAGATTATATTTAAACATCATGCCCCGGCCGCCTTTTTTCAGCACCTGTTCATCCAGACCGATAGCGATAAAAAGTCGGCTATCGTCCGCTCGCGCCGAAAGAACATCGATACCCGAATTGGGCATGGTCTGAACATCGATTTCGACCCGGCGAACCGATTTCATCTGTTTGATATCCCACCAGATAATCTGTTTGTCTTTGCCGACCGAGAGCAGTTCGTTTTTATCGGTCCCGAAAGCCGCGTAAATAACGTCGCCATCATGACCCTTAAGGGTGCCCTTGGGGTAGCCGCCGGGGAACTCCCACAGGTGAATTTCTTTTCCGGAGCCGCAAGCGGCAAGCAGCCGGTTGTCGGGGCTCAGGCAAAGCATTTGGCTTTTACCTTTGAAATCATCCAGAGTTTTTTGAAGGGCGCCCGAAGCCAGGTTCCAGATGGATATCTTTTTATCATCGGCAGCCGCCACCAGGTAATCATTTCCCCTGCTGAACACGACAGCGTTTATCGCCTTCCCGTGAAACTTCAATTCGTGAACCGGGTCGTCGCTCACCGCATCATACAGAAAAATGATTCCTTCTTTCGTACCTGCCGCGGTTAAAAGATTATCATCACCGATTGCGGTAGCCGTAATCCTTTCGGTTGTTACGGAAATCTGCTTTTCAAGATACAAATCGACCTGGGCGGAAATCGGCACCGGCGACAAAAAAGCCCATACCGCAAGGTATAAAATCAATCGTTTCATTGAGTCACCTCCGGTCTTATGCCATAATTTTATAAACACACATTAAGAGATTTAAAAGAACGCCGAGAGGCCGCCATAGAGGATGAAACTCACATCGCCGCCGCCCAGCCCGAAGCCCAGGTTTCCGGAAACATCGTAAGCCAGATTATCACTTACAAAATATTTAAACCCGCCGCCTACCTGCAGAAACGTGAAATCGGTAAAATCCATCGGTTCTTCCGGGGAAATATCAAACTGATAAATCTGGCCGCTCAGGTAGGGTACGACTTTCTCGCCGGAAACAAAATTATAGCGCCCGAAAAGAGTAAGGCTGATATTGGATTCACCTTCGCCTTCATAACTGGCATAAATAATCATCGGTCCGCCGCCTATTTCCGTATTGGGGGTAACAAAATATCCATACATGAAAGTACCGATAATCGCGGTTATACCCTCGAAGGCAATCAAACTTCCCTGTACTTGAACTTCCTTGTCGCCCTCCTCGACCTGGGCGGTCGTAAGGGGAGCCAAACACAGAATCAAAATAACTGCGTAAAGAGCCTTTTTCATGGCATCCTCCCATTTAATGTTTACCGGATTAAGTAATTATAAAAATCTATAAATATTGAAATAAAAAAGCAAATTATATCTTTAAAAGAAAAGCTTCATCCAACAAGTCATCCTGAGCGGAGTCGAAGGATGACTTTCCATACTTTATTACTTAAATAACTTCTCGAACTCGATTTCGTCGCGCATGGGAATGCCGAAATGGCCGATTTTGGGAATGGACGGTTTCAGTTTGCGCGAATGTTCCAAAGCGTTGACGTGCACCGCCGCCAGGGTATAACCGCGCCGCATATAAAAGCGGATAGCGGCGAGGTTGTCGTTAGTCGTGATAAACCAGAGCCGTTTACAGCCCGCCTTCCGGGCGGTTTTGTCCACGCGCTTCATCAGTGCCGTCCCGATACCCTTGTACTGCTCGAAAGCGTCGAGGGTGATAACTTCGCACTGGTCGCCTATAATTTCATAGGTTACCAGCCCAACCCGTTTGCCGGTTTCGTCTTCGGCGTAAAAGCCGGGCAATTCGGCCGGGTAAACCTTGCGTCCGCGGGTGATAATGAAATCGGCCAGCCAGTGACTGATGACCTCATTCACCCAGGTTTTGTCGCGTCGGGTAATCTTTTTAATTTTAAAAGTCATATGATTTTTACTCCGGCAACAGCCAGGCGACCGAGAAGCGGAATTCGAACTCCTCCTCGTCCGTGACCGGTTTGTTCAAATACAGCGGGAAATCGAGCCGCACCCGGTGTTGCGACCAGACCGGCGGCAATGTTACCGACACCCCCGTCGACAGGTAAAAAATCCGCTCGTCGGAATAAAGCGCGGTTTCGTTTGCGGTATCGAGCATCGGGTAATATTTTTCCTTGTTGTCCATCGACACCGAAGCCAGGTCGACGAAGAACTTCTGGTCGATTCGCGACAGGAAGCCGCCCACGACCGGGATGACTTTGAACCATTTATAGGGCAGCAGGTCCGGCACGGTCAACTCGGCCGAGCCGCCGAACGACGAAGTCAGGTATACCATTCGATCCTGGTAGCCGCGCACCCGACCGTTGGCGAGAAAGAAGTCATCCTCCCAGTCGGCCGGGAACGTCCCCGGTGAACGGAACACCTTCGAGTTTATAAACCGCTCCGCCTCGGAGACGCGACTGAGATGGTGAAGAAATTGTGACGGCGGCTCGCCGCCGGTGTTGAGCAGGTTGAAAGTCAGTTTTAGATTCGGTCTCTTTTTGAAATTAAGATACAAATCCCAACTGAGTTCCATCTGGTCGAACCCGCGCAGGCGGTCGTCTTCGTCGTAACCGCCGAGAACATTTTTTATGTTGAAAACATATTTGCCGTAGCGAAAAGTTCGCAAAAGGCCGGTTTCCATGACCGCGTAACAGGTCTGGTTGATATCCCACATCGTATTCGGCAGGTACTCGATAATTTTATCCGGAATCGGTTCAAACCGGTTCTTCTGCTCGCCCGCGACATTGAGGTAACTAAGCTCCATGCGGAACAACTCCCGGTCCTCGCGGGAATAATACCGTTTGAAAATCTTTTCGTTTATTTGCGAGAAAAACGTCCGGTAATCGGAGCGAAGATAACGCATTTCGTTTATAGAATTGTACCCGAACGGCCGGAACGGGGTGGAATACAGGGCGTCGACAAACGGCCGCCCCGATTCGGTTCCCAGTCGGACATCGAGATTGAATTTGTCTTCGATATCGAGATACGAACCGTGGGCATGTAAGCCCGCCTGCACGCTGTTGGGTTCGTCGTACCAGAAGTCTGGCCGCCAGCGGAGTTTATATTTATCGACCGGGGTACGGTCGTATTTCATATTGTCCAGCCTTATCTCGGTCGGCCAGAACAAACCGGACTGGTTGTTGCGGCGTTCGATATCGACCAGCAAGTTATGCGGGTCCAGTACGACTTTTTTTATGTCGCGCTGGGAGCGGACGGTAAACTCATATCGGTCACTGAACCTGCGGAACTGGTCCCAGGTCGGAAGCAGGGCAAAGCCCGATTTGGCAAAGCCCATGCCCTCGGGGGCGACCGTGTAAAACGAGGTGTCGCCCTGGTCGTAGATAATCGCGATATCGACCGGGGAAATAAAATCCCCCGGGCGTTTCAGTTTGATGGTGTGGAAATAATAATAATCCACTTCGCGGGTCTTTTTGCCGGCATAAGCATAGTCGAGTCTTTCCCGGCCGTAATACCACTGCTGCAGATACTCATCGAGCTGCAGGCCGGTGGAAAGTTCCAGAGATTCCCTGAGGTCGTCCTCATAGGGATGGGCGAAAAACCATTCGTCGCAAAAACGGAACATGACATCGAAATAGGTCGAGTCACCGAGTATCGAACGCAGGGCATAATGCAGCGCGGCCGACTTGTAATAGGCCGAGACGCGATACGGCCAGTATTCCTCGCCCCGGTCGTAAGAGAATATCATCGGCTTGTCGAACCCTGTCTTCATGAGCGTCAGTAGCGGCTGGAATCCGCGCACATTGCGGTCCTCGGTCGGTGGGGCGAACTTTTTTTCGTACCAGCCGGTGAAATCGTCCATGTTGCCTTCCCGACCGTAATATTTTTCCATGATAACATGCTCGGCATGGGTGGTGAAGCCTTCGTCGAGAAAGGGCCGGTCAACCTGGTTGAACCCGACCTGGCCCATGAACCACTGGTGGCCGATTTCGTGATAGAGCAGCATACTCCAGTGATGATTCGGGCCGCCGCCGCCGCAGTTGGTGAGCATGGGAAACTCCATGCCGCTGTAGGCGTCGCAGATGCGAATCACCGGCCACTGGTAGGGATAATAAAGCTCGGAGTATGTCTGGATGGCTTCCCGGCCGAGCCTCACGGCATCGACCCAGCTTTTCGCTTTGTGCCGCAGCGGGTAAGCCACGACTTTTACGCCGTTGACCGAACCGCTGTCGATACAGAATTGGTTCGAGGATGTAAAGACAAAATCGTTGACGTCCTCGGCGATATAATGCCAGGTTTTGGTTTTGCCGTTTTCGAAATCGAAGCGCGGCTGTTGGTCGCGGGGTTTGAGGAAATTTTTTATGTCGAGCATCTGTCGCAGGCTGTCCGGCAGGACCTCTTTCTCGTTAACCAGCTCACCGGTGGCAGCCACCACCTGGTCCTCGGGGGCCGTGATGTAAACATCGTACAGCCCGAAATCACCGTAACATTCCCCCCAGAAAAGATACTGCCCATTGACCCAGCCCAGCTTATAATCATAAACGCAAACCTGAGGAAACCAGTAGGCGGTTTTGGTCACTCCCCTCTCGAAGCCCATGCGCGCCCGGGCGGGCCGGGGAAGAATCGTCCTGAAATCGAAAGTCAGATAAACCGTATCATCGGGTGCCAGAGGCCGGCTCAGGTAAACCGTCACGATGGTGTTGTCGAACTCGAATTCATCATAGCCGAGTTTTTCGTAAGACATTTCCTCCGGTATGAACAGCTCCAGCGAGCCCTCCTCTTCCGGTTTCAGTTCCGCGTAATCGTAACTGTTCATCCGGCGCATTTTTTCATCGGCGTAGGAGCCCTTTTGCACGGCGTTGGGAAAGGCTTTCAAATACAGCACGCTCAGCGTGTCGGGAGAATTGTTGATATATTCGATTTCGATATAGCCGTCGATAGTGCGAAGGTCTTCGCGAAGGGTTACCTCAATAAGGTAGTTGACCTCCTGCTGCCAGTAATCTTTTGCCATCGCGGCGGGACAGATACAGGTCAATAAAAAGATGGAGATAATAAATATTTTTACCACTTTACATACTACCCGTCAAGCCGTCATAAATGAAGGTGGTTCCAAGATACAGCAAAAAGGCGGCGCATAACAACAACAAAGTCCTGAGACCGGCGCCCATGATAATGTTTTTGCCCTTCCAGATGAGAATCGAGACCGCCGTGTACCAGACGAAATCCGACATGATATGACCGAAATAGAAAACCACCGGGCCGATTACGCCGAAATGCATCGACTTGACCAGAAATGCCAGGCCGGTGGTGCCCCACCAGACAAACCAGTAAGGATTGGAAAGGGTGGCGAGAATCCCCTTCCCGGCCAGTTTTCGCGACGAACCTTTTTTATTATCCTCGAGTTCGTAGGAGACTTTTTTCTTCAGGGTATCATATCCCATCGAGAAACCCATCAGAATCAGCGCCGCGCCGCCCGCAACCCCGATTATTTTGGTGATAAGGGCGTTTTCGGTAATCGCGGCCACGCCGAACGAAAGTACAATCACTACCGCGACCTCGGCGACAGCATGACCGACCGAGATAACCGGACCGGTGCGCCAGCCGTGGAGCGGCGTCTGCGAAACGCCCACCGCCAGAAGCGGACCGGGCATCAGCGCCCCGGAGAACCCGACCATGAACGAGTTGAAAAACAAAAGTATGAGTTCCATAAATCGGAAAATACCTAAAAACCGGGCCGGTGTAAATAATTTTCCTGATGTAACTTTTACTTTACAGCCGGCGGACGTAAGAGGTTCCCTTGATATATTCCATTAAAAAAGCAGAACCTTTTTATAGGAGTTCTGCCTTCTGCTGAATTCCCCGCTAAAAATAGTTACAAACCCTGGTTGTATTTCTCAATCAGGTTTAGCACTTCCTGTTGCGTGGCTTCGCCGTTGCGAAACTTCAATATCATGCGGTCGATATCGAAACGGAACGTCCGCGGCGAGGTGAAATCGTAAACATACGCCCCGATTTCGTTGCCGGTGACGGTTCCGAAGCCCCTACTGTGACAGCCGTTCATCGTCTGTCGGGTCATGTTGTTATCGATATCGTAGTCGGGGTCGAAATAATTCTGGGGCGGATAGCAGGGCCAGAGGACATATTTGCTCATGTAATAATCAAGTGAAACCGGGTCATCGGCCAGCCCTACCGTCCGTTTCTGGGAAGCCAAGTTTTCCGAACGACCGCCCCAGCCGACCCATTCGGCGGTGGTGATGAACAAGTCCGGTTTACGGCAGAACTGCATCCAGGCCCCGACTGCTTCACCGCAGGCATATGCTTTCTGGGCAGGCAGGTTGCCGTGGATGTCGTTATGAAACGTATGCAGATTCTTATGGCCGTCGTCAAATCCCGTCTGCCATACTCCTTCCATCTCAGCAATACCCAGAAACGACTTCACGGCGCTGGTGATGCCGGCGAAATCCTGCTCGGCGGCCGTACCATGGTTATTGAGGTTGGGCATCTTAATATATTTCAAAGTCGGCTGGTCCTCGTAACCGTTATCGTAAACGCCGTTTTTCAGGTCAATCAGACGGTTGGAATAGGGTGAGCGCATGACCGGGTAGGGTAAATAGAACGAAACGCCGGAGACCGGTGACTGCCATGCCGGCCGGACCCAGCCCTGCCCTTCTTCGGGACCGGTAATTACCGGCCAGTTGACCCAGTCCATCTCCCGGTTCCAGAGCCGGAAACCGCTGACGTTGTCATGCCCCTGGCTGTGGTAGTAGGCGATCATGTCGTTGAAATTATATGGGCCGTTCCTCAGCAAACCGTCTCCAAAAGCGGTCCAGTAACCTTCCGTGTTAAACTGGGTATTTTCGACAAAGAGAATCTCCCCGTTGAAGCCTCCCGGCCGGTAGAGAATCAGGTCAATTAACCCCATGCAGCAGGCGCAGTTGCTTCCCCCCTGGTTGGTCCACTGGCCGTTGGGGTTAATCACCACCACGTCATCGGGTCCGATAAAATGTTCAATGCCACCAAAGCGCATTTCAATAACTTTAGCAACATTTTCCGCCGGGGTCCCGTTTTTAGAAACAAAAACACTGGCCTTCAAAGTAGTGCTCGCCCGCGCCTCGTTGAAAAGGGTGGAATCGATAAAATACCCTCCCACCAGCGTACCCGCTGTGATTTTCGCCATGTCCTTTATGAATTTACGGCGTTTTACAGGCTTCATAAATTTACCCTCATCTATTTATAATTTATTATACCCCTGAATTTAAGACAAGGTACACGTGTTTCTACTTTTTGATTACCTGCACTATAAGTTTGATATCCTCAAGGAATATTACAATAAAAATGATTCAGATTAAGAATTTCTCTTTAAACAAAACTATAAAATGAACGTAATAATTATTAAATTAAAATTGGTGCAATATAATTTGTGCAAAAAAAACTAAAATAAATATACCGAGGATAAGTATTATGGTCAAGGAAAATAAATTCAGGAATTTTATTTTTATTCTACTTTTGAGCCTTATAGCCGCCACAACCTATTCGGCTGAGATAATCGTTCCCTCCGGAACCAATGTCGCTCTGGACTACCAGATAAGCGCCGTGCTGCTTAAAACATCCGACACCCTGATAATCACCCGAGAACTGGTCAACAACGAGAGTTTCTCCCTAACCGGTTTATATATCTCCGAAAACCTGCCTTTCCCGTTTGAGATAGTCACGCAGACGGTCGAGCTTAACCACGCCGCCATCGACTATATTTACATGGAAGCGCTCTATGGCATGATCATTCACGGCTATAGCACTTTTTACTGGCTTATCGACGACCCCGATGGATCTCCCGGAATCAACAACACCATCTATCCCGAGGACACCCTGAACCTGGTGCTGAAAATCACCTGTTCCCGGGAAGGCAACTATGAGCTCTCCGAGCATACGGCGTCCTTTTACTCCGAAGGGAACTCTTATTTTACCTACGGTGACAGCCCGCTGGCAATAATTTTCGAGGCGGGATGCTGCCGGGGAACGACCGGCAATGTCGACTGTTCCGAAATCGAGGAACCGGACATATCCGATATCACCCGGCTTATCGACTACCTGTATCTGAGCCATGTGCCCCTGTGCTGTGTCGAGGAAGCCGACGCCAACACCAGCGGCGGGGACCCGGACATTTCGGATATAACCCGGTTGATCGACTATCTTTATTTGAGCCATACCCCTCTCGATAACTGCCCGTAAAAAAAACGGAGCCTTGAAAAAGTTACCGCCGTGCAACCTCACACCGCGGCTTTATAATTCCGACAGGTCGATTGTTTTGCCGACCCCGATTTCGATGTAATTATCACCAAAAGCCTTTTTAAAAAGCCGCCGGGCGTCGTCGCCGGAACAATGGCAGGGTGCGGCGTTTTGCACACCCAGTTTTTTGAGTTCCTCGATTATGGCGTTGATTGATTCCTCGCTGTCTCGAACCAGGTGAAAACCGCCGATTATCAGAAAGATGTCGTCCTTGAAAATCTCTTTAACCTTGCGGGTAATCTCGACAATGCCCGGATGGGCGCAGCCGTTAACGATAACCAGACCCCGCTGCGTGTTCAAAACCAGGGCTTGTTCTTTAATATCAGCGCCCATTTCACCGGTGGTGAAGAGGTTATCGCCAATCTGAGTCGGGGTCGTGATTTCTTTCAGTTCAGCTCCGGTTATTCCCGGCTGGTCCTTTGTTTTTTGCGAAAACGCCTTTAGCATATATACCGTCGGTTGTTGACACTGTTTTAAAACATCGGCCAGACCGCCGGTATGGTCCCAATGGTCATGGGAGATGAAAATCAGCTCGATATCTTTCGGAGCGATATTCATTTTTTTCATGTTGTCCAGGAGAATATCGCCTTTGGCGCCGGTGTCGAACAGAACGGTCCGACCGACCCCCCTGATAAGACATCCGAAACCCCAGTCGGGAGTCAAGCCTTCCTCCCAGATATTATTGTCATAGACGATATCAAGGCGGAGGTTTTTAATCGCTGATTTTTTATTATCGGTATCGCTCATATTATCACTCCCCTCTTCCGCGAGTATTGCGTTAGACGATAAAATCGAAAAGCAAAAAAGTCCCGTTGTAAATATACAAAATAACTTTTTCACCGCAACCCCCTTTCTACTTCTTTACACCCACAAAAAGATATGATTGGCGTTTATCATCGTGAACGTCATAGGCGTACTTCTCGACTTCAAACCCGGCATCCTCGATAAGTTCCAGCCACCGGGCTTCCCGAAACAGGCCTGTCACATGCCGGTCGTGCTCGATGCGAAGCTGCCCTTTCTCGCGTATCAGGTAAATCATCAGGTATTCATAAGTGGTGTCGTCGGGGTCAGGGTCGAACTCGTATTCGATGTGCACCAGGCGCGTATTTTCATCGGCACAGGAACCGTGCCGCACGACACCGTCCGTAAACGTTTCGGTTGTGTAATCTGGTGAAGTTACGAAAACACCGCCGGGGTCGAGATGTTCGGCGGCGGTCCTTAAGGCGGCGTGCAGGTCGTCCTCGGTAAGCATATAGTTAATAGCATCATGAATAATAACAGCCCGGAATATCCGACCCAGCCGCACCGACCGCATATCCCCGACCAGATGCTCGACCTCGGGATTGAGCCGGCGGGAGTTGTCCAGCATTTTGTCGGAGATATCCACCGCGGTGGCTCGGAATTCGTTTTTGAGGTGCGACAGGTTGTGGCCGCCGCCGACGCCGAGCTCCAGAATTTCGTGCCGCCCGGGACCGAGTTTATCCCGGAGGGCTTTTTTCCAGAAAGCGGCTTCGAGGGCATAATCCTGCGGGTTGCTGATTAAGTTCCACAGGTGGGCGAATTCGTCATAAAGACGGTTCTGTTTTATATCTTCGTAATTCATGGATTTTTACCTCCCGCCGATGCGGTTTAAACCGTAAGAGCCTTTTTATATATAACGAACGACTTTTTTATTTGTACAAAAAAAACGGGAGAATTTATTCTCCCGCCTTTAATTAAAAGCTGTAGGCAAAAAAACGGTGCTACACCGTGACTACTTGCCGGTGAAATTGGGTTTGCGTTTTTCGAGGAAGGCATTGGTGCCCTCGTTCTTGTCGTCCGAACCGAAGATTTCCCCGAAGAGATTCATCTCAAAATCACAGCCGTCCATAAGCGGCATATCCAGACCCCGGTTGATGGCTTCCTTGGCTATGCTTATCGACAGGGGGCTTTTGGAATTTATTAGTTTAGCCAACTCGAAGGCTTTGTCCATCAACTCATCGGGAGGATACACTTCATCGACCAGGCCGATGCGGTGCGCCTCGGCGGCATCCACCATATTTCCGGTCAGGATCAATTCCATGGCTTTTCCCCGTCCGACCAGACGCGACAGGCGTTGAGTACCGCCGTATCCGGGGATAATGCCCAGGTTGATTTCAGGTTGTCCCATTTTGGCTTTCTCCGAGGCCAGCCGGATATCGCAGGCCATGGCAAGCTCACAGCCGCCTCCCAGGGCGAAACCGTTGATCGCCGCTATCACCGGGTGCGGGAAATATTGTATGGTTTCCATTAGCTTGAGACCCTTCTCCGAAATCGCTTTGCCTTTGACGGAATCGGCCGCCGCCAGCTCACTTATATCCGCCCCGGCCACGAAGGCCTTGCCGGCCCCGGTCAGAATCACGCATCCGATACCTTCATCGTCTTTATGTTTGTTAAAAACGTGCTGAAGTTCCGTCACCGTCTCGTCGTCGAGGGCATTCATGGCTTTCTCGCGGTTAATGGTAATAACCAGAATATTGTCTTTCTTTTCAACTAACAGATTTTTCAATTCCACCATAGCTTCTCCCTTAATTGAGAATTTTATTTATCTAATGAGAAATTATCTTCTTTCCACCAAGCGCACCATCCTCAGTCCCATCGTATGGACGGTGGTACCGGCCAGTTCGAACCCGGCTTTAACGAAACAGCCCAGGGTTTCCTCGCTATCACCGTAAAGATTCAAAATGACCTTGATAATATCCTGTCTCCGGGCGGCAGCTTCGTAAAGCAGGTTGAGCATTTTGGTGCCATAACCGCGGGTACGCCGGTAGGGGTCCACCAGCAGGTGAGCTATTTCCACTGCGTTTTCAATGGGGCGGTTCCACAGCTCCCCGTAAGCGACCGGCTTGCGTTCTGAGAACAGCAGATATGCGGCGACATCGGGTCGTTGCCAGCTGTCCACGATATCCTCCGGCGGGGGAAAATCCTGCCCCCGGCAGAGGCTTTTATAGGTATCCTCGGATTCTATCCAGGAGCGGACAATCTGGGCATATTCGGGATTATAGGGTATTATATCGGCTTTTATACGGGTCGGGTCGCTCATTGCTTGGTCTTCTCCATCTTGGTCGTTGCGGGGAATATAAATAAATTATTGTTGGTGAGCAACTCAAGAAAAGTGAATGGCTTAGATTATCCGTCTTAATCGGGGCAAAAAAAAACCGCCGAATTGCTCGGCGGTTTTTCATGGGAGGGTGTATGGTCAGGGTACAAAAGTCTGTTTAATATCTTTTTATTTCGTTCATTATATTAAACCAATTTCGTCCCGTTTTAGTTCCATATATTTAAGATTTTTACCGATTTCCTGATGTTTTTTCAATATTCATTGAACTATAAAGGCTTACACCCCTTGACCGGACCTTGAATTTATACTATATATACCCTGACTCTTACCAAAAAAGAAATAAAAGGAGGATATTTCTCGATGATAGATTTCGCTTTTACCGAAAACCAACTGGCGGTCCGGGATATGGCTCGGGAACTGGCCGCGAAAGTTATAATCCCCTCGATTAAGGATTTTGACCGGGCACACCGGCCTAACCCGGATCTTCTGCCAGCCATGAAGGAGGCCAATCTGCTGGGTTTCTGTATCCCTGAAAAATACGGCGGCTTGGGGATGGATTATATTTCGCTGGGGCTGGCTTGCGAGGAACTGGAATACGGCGATACCGCCGCCCGGGTGGTGCTTTCGGTGCATATCGGCCTTTACAGCCTGCCGGTTCTGACCTGGGCCAGTGAGACTCAGAAGGAGAAATATCTGAAACCGGTGGCGACCGGGGATAAAATCGGGGCGTTCGGTCTTACGGAGCCGGGAGCTGGTTCCGATGTTGTCGGGCTGCAGTCCACCGCCGTGAAAGACGGCAATTTTTATATCCTTAACGGCGAGAAGATGTGGATTTCACTGGCTGATGTCGCCGATTATCATCTGGCTTTCGCCTGGACCGATTTGGATAAGAAGAGAAAGCGCGACCACAGCGGACTTTCGGCCTTTATCGTGGAAAGTGATTTCGAGGGTGTGAGCACCGGGCCGATTCACGGCAAGCTGGGCGTTCGTTCCGGGGATACCGGCTGGATTGCTTACCAGGATGTAAAAGTCCCGGTGGAAAATCTGGTTTACAAAGAAGGCGAGGGATTCAAAATCGCCATGTTCTGCCTTGACCAGGGACGCTATACCGTAGCGGCCGGTTCCGGCGGTCTTATCAAGGCCTGTCGCGACGCCTGTATCAAATACTCCTTCGAGCGGAAGACTTTTACCCACAATATAGCTGAGCATCAACTGGTTAAGCAGATGATTGCCAATATGGAAGCCGGGTATGAATACAGCACCCTTCTCTGGCAGAAAGCCGGCTGGCTGAAAAACCAGGGTTTGCGTTCCACCCGGGCTACCTCGCTGGCCAAATGGGTGGCCTGCCGGGAAGCCGAAGAAGCCGCCGCCAACGCCGTGCAGGTTTTCGGGGCGTATGGGTTTTCCGATGAATACCCGGTAGAGCGGTTTTATCGCAACGCCAAGGGAGCTTCGATATATGAAGGAACCCGGGAGATACACACCCTTATGCAGGCTGATTATGCCCTGGGATTGAGAAAGGACAAACAGCTGGAAAAGGACCTGCCGGTGGTGGAGCAGTAAAGACTTAATTTCCTGTATTTCATAAACATATGCTTGAATCAGTTATCTCGAATATCTCTTTGATATTAAGAAACTTGACGGGAAAGCCGACTATAGAGATATGCTTAATGCTCATCAAATAGTGGCGAAGTACGGTAACATGAAGAAAATCAATTACTTCGTAATAAATTTTCTTGATTTTCAGGACGCCCTGAATACAACCTCTCAGATGATTGATAATGGTACTGACCCAAAAGACAACCGCGAGGTAAAGAAAATGTGCGAGATAAACACCAGGCCGTTGAAAGGGCGTTCGGCCGGGTTCATTCTGACTATCAACATCCCCGAAAAAATCGTGAAATAAAAAAAGAGCCATCAACCGAGATGACTCTTCTTAAATATTAATCCCAAAAATTTATTCGACCGTTACCGATTTGGCCAGATTTCTCGGCTGGTCGACATGGCAGCCGCGCATCACGGCAATGTGATAAGCCAGGAGCTGCAGGGGTATAACCGATAAAAGCGGCGTCAACAGCCGGAAAGTCTGGGGGATATAAATGACATGGTCGACTCGCTCGGCGATTTCCCGGTCGCCCTCGGTGGCGATAGCGATAATCCGTCCGTTGCGAGCCTTGACCTCAGCGATATTGGACATAACCTTGTCATAGACCGGGTCCTTCAAAGCAATGACCACCACCGGCATATTCTGGTCGATTAGAGCGATCGGGCCGTGTTTCATCTCCGCTGCCGGGTATCCCTCAGCATGGATATAGGAAATTTCCTTGAGTTTCAGCGCACCTTCCAGAGCCACCGGATAATTAATGCCCCGACCGAGGTACAGGAAATTGTTGTTCTTGTGATAAACCTCGGCGATCTGCTTAATTTCCTCGCTCTTCTGGAGAATATGTTCGACCTGGTCTGGTATTTTCTGGATATAGTCAATCATCTCCTGACCCTGCTGGACGGAGAGATGGCGCATCCGCCCGAGCAGGTTGGCGATCAGCGCCAGGACCATAACCTGCGAGGTAAAGGCCTTGGTTGAAGCTACGCCGATTTCCGGCCCGGCATGAATGTACACACCGCCATCGGATTCGCGCGCGATAGTCGAGCCGACCACATTGACCAGCCCGAGAGCGGTGATACCGCGCTTTTTGGCTTCGCGCAGCGCCGCCAGGGTGTCAGCGGTCTCCCCCGACTGGCTGATAGCCAGGAATACGGTGTTCTCACTGAAAATCGGTGAACGGTAGCGGAACTCCGAGGCGTACTCAACCTCGACCGGCAACCGGGAAAGCTCCTCTATCATATATTCGCCGATAAGACCGCTGTGCCATGAAGTACCGCAGGCGGAAATGATAATTCTTTTCAAACGGTGTAATTCTTCATATTGCAAATTGAGACCGTTCAGACGCGCGATACCTTCGTCTAAGTTAAGCCGACCCCGGATAGTGTTCCTGAGAGTGCTGGGCTGCTCGTGAATCTCCTTGAGCATGAAATGGTCATACCCTTCCTTCTCTATCATATCCAGCGTCCAGCTGACCTCGTTTATTTCCGGTGTAATTTTAACGTTCTGAATAGTGGTGATTTCATAATCGGTCGGGGTGATAGTGGCCACCTCACCGTCCTCGAGGTAAACCACCCGGTTGGTATGTTCCAGCATGGCGGAAACGTCGGACGCGACGAAATTTTCCTTTTCCCCCAGACCGACCACCAGCGGCGAACCCATCCGGGCGGCCACCATCAGGTTGGGATGCATCGAGGATATCACCGCAATGCCGTAAGTACCGTCGACCTGCGTCAGGGCGTCGCGCACGGCGCTGGTCAGGTCACCCTTGTAATTGAGGCGTATCAAATGTACCAGGACCTCGGTATCGGTGTCGGTTTTAAAATTAACTCCCTGGCGGATGAGATATTCTTTCAAAGTACGGTAATTTTCGATAATACCGTTGTGTATCAGAGCTATTTCGCTGTTCTGGTCGATATGGGGATGGGCGTTGACCTCGGTCGGCTCACCGTGGGTAGCCCAGCGGGTATGGGCGATACCGTGAGTGCTTTTGTATTCCCGGTCGCCCAGAACCTTTTCGAGCATTTTGATTTTGCCCACCGATTTCGAAACCATCAAACCGCTTTCGGTTAAAAGAGCGATTCCCGCCGAATCATAACCGCGATATTCAAGGCGTTTAATGCCCGCCAACAAAATAGGTTTTGCCTGCCTGTAACCGACATAACCAACTATACCACACATATTATAATTCCATTCTATTTAAAAAAGCGTTTCACTGCCCGGTGCAGTGTATCCGTCAATTTCCGTTCGTCCGTTTCCACTATGAGCCGATAAATAGGTTCGGTATTGGAAGACCTCAGTTGTACCCAGCCCCTGTCAAAATCAAAGCGCAGACCGTCCTGCCGGTCAATTCGGGTTTTACCCAGCAGATTATACGCTTCTTTTTCAAATTGCTTTAATCTGTCTCGAAAGTTGTCGGGAAGCGGCGCTTTTGATTTAATAATATAATACTTCGGCAGGGTTTTGACAAGCTTATTCAGGCTCGTTTTCTCCTCGGCCAGGCAGGTCAAAACCAGGGCGGCGGCTATAAGGGAATCGCGCCCGGAGTGAAAAGCCGGATAGATAACGCCACCGTTGCCCTCGCCGCCGATCACGCTGCGACGGCGTTTCATCAACTGTATCACGTTGGCCTCGCCGACTCTGGAATAACATACTTTCGAACCGTATTGCTCCGCCATATCGGCGGTGGCTTTTGAGGTTGAAAGATTTATAACCGTCACTCCCCGGGTTTTCTTGAGAATTTGCCTGACGGCTATAGTCAGGGTAAATTCTTCACCTATCGGCTGACCGGTTTCATCCACCAGCGCCAACCGGTCGGCATCGGGGTCGCAGGCCAGGCCCAGGTCGGCCTTGTGTTTTCTCACCGCCCGCCCCAGTTGACCGAGGTTTTCCGGTATCGGTTCCGGCTCATGGACGAAATTACCGTCGCCCTCGCAGTTGAGCCGAATTACTTTTACACCCATCTTCTCCAGCAGGCGTGGCAGGGCTTCCGAACCGGCTCCGTTGACAGCGTCCACCACCGCTTTGAATCGATATTTTTTTACAGCCGTTTGGTTAACCGTTTTGACAGCCAGGGTTTTTGCGATGTGCCGGTCTATCCAATCGGTCTGAGATGATATCCGGCCCAGTTTTTGAACCGGCTTATAGGCGAACCGGCCGCTGTTAAAAATCTTATCCAGTTTTTTGTACTGTTCGGGGGTAATAAACTCTCCCCGGTCGTTGAAAAACTTGAGGGCGTTCCAGGGCGCCGGATTGTGTGAGGCGGTGATGCAGATGCCGCCCGCGGCTTTGAGTTGCTTAACGGCGATTTCTACCGTCGGTGTCGGAACCGTGCCGATATCAATGACATCGATACCCACCGCCGCCAGGCCCGATATAACGGCCTGTTTGACCATGTCTTTCGACGGCCGGGTGTCGGAACCGATAACTATTTTTCCTTTTTTCAAAAACGTCCCGAAAGCCGCACCGTAAGAGGTCACCATGACCGGATCCAGGCCGTTGCCGACCACTCCGCGAATGCCCGAGGTTGATTTTACCAGTTGTTTCTTTTTCATATCACTATTAATGTATCGATAAAAATGCCAACATAATAAAGTATAAATATAATATTTATACATTTAATCAAGAGCCAGAACGACAAAAAATCATCCGCGCAGGACTTTTTTCAAGGCCGGGTGAAGTTTCCCGTTGGAGGCCAGTATTTCTTTTTCGAAAATGGAATATTTTTCTCCGTTGAAACGGGTTATTTTGCCGCCGGCTTCCTCGACGATAAGTTTCGCCGCGGCGGTATCCCAAGGGTGGAGTTTCAGCTCCCAGAAACCGTCCAGGCGGCCGGCCGCCAGCCAGCATAAATCCAGCGCGGCCGAACCCAGGCGGCGGATACCCTCGGCTTTCTTGGCCATGCGGGCAAACAGACCGAGATTATTGCGCCGGGCGGTCCCGATATCATAGGCAAAACCGGTGGCCAGCAGAGCTCGTTTCAATACTCTTTCGCCGGACACGTGAATTTTTTTTCGGTTAAGGTAAGCACCGGCGCCTTTTCGCGCCCGGAACAACTCCTCGAGTTGCGGGTCGTAAACGGCGCCCAGGACAATTTCTCCCTTATATTCGAGGGCGATCGAGACGCAGTAAACCGGGAAAGCGTGCGCATAATTGACCGTCCCGTCGAGCGGGTCGATGACCCATCGATAGGGCGACTTTTGCCCGACCGCGCTGCCTTCCTCGGTCAGAATCTCATGCTCCGGATAATTGTTCAAAATATTGTCGGTGATGAATTTTTCGGATTTCAGGTCGGCTTCGGTAACCGGGTCGATTCGCCCTTTGTACCTGATATCGTGGCGGCGGTTAAAACTTTTTTTCAAAATCGCGCCGGCGTTGACAGCCAGCTTTTCGGTAAAAACCATCAGTCTTTCGGCTTCCCGGTCGGTCATTTAACAAATCCCCTGACTTACGCGGATATTATTTTTTTCTGCGCCAGTTCACGTTTAAACTGCATCTGGTACAACTTATAATAAATGCCTTTCTGTTTCAACAATTCATTGTGTTTGCCCATTTCCCTGATCTGTCCATGATGCAGAACGATTATATTATCCGCTTTTTCTATAGTCGACAGACGGTGGGCGATGACTATCGAGGTACGGCCCTTGAGAAGTTCATCGAGCGCCGCCTGGATAAGTTTTTCCGTTTCGGTATCCACCGAACTGGTGGCCTCGTCGAGAATGAGAATATCCGGGTCGAATGCCAGCGCCCGGGCGAAAGAAAGCAGCTGTTTCTGTCCCGTGGAAAGGGTCGCCCCGCGTTCCATAATCCCGGTTTGTATTCCCTGGGGCATTTTATCCAGGAAGCGGTCGAACCCGACCCGGTTCAGGGCCTGTCTGACCTGTTCATCGGAAATGTTCCGCTCGCGCAGGCGGACGTTGCCGGCATAATCGCCGCTAAACAGAAAGACATCCTGAAGCACCAGTCCGAGATGGCGGCGAAGTTCGGCGACCGGCATATTCTTGATATCGACCCCGTCGATTTTTATCGAACCCTTCTGATAATCGTAGAAGCGATACAGCAGCGAGATTAGCGAGCTTTTGCCGGCCCCGGTGGCACCGACGATAGCCACCCGTCGGCCGCTTTCGACCGTAAACGAAATATCCTTGAGGACCCAGTCCTCTTGGTTATAAGCGAACCAGAGTTTGTCGAACTCAATTTTCCCTCGGAAATCACCGTTGTTCTCGGGATTTCTAACGTCAACGATAGCCGGCGGGGTGTCCAGCAATTTGAAAATTCTCTCCGAGGACGCCATCGACGACTGCAGAACGTTGTACTGTTCCGATAAATCCCTGATCGGGCGATAAAAACGCTCGACCAGCTGGATGAAAGCCACCAGTTCGCCGAACGTCAGCGCCGCGTCGGTGATTCTAATTCCGCCATAATAAAGCAGCAGTCCGACCGAGAGAGCGCTGATTATTTCCACCGCCGGGAAAAATAAGGCGTAATAATAAATGGAGCGGAAGTGCGCTCCGCGGAGATCGCGGTTGACGACCTCGAACTCATCGAAGGTCTTTTTCTCCCGGTTGAAAAGCTGAACGATTTTGATGCCGAGGATGTGTTCCTGCAGGAAGGAATTGAGCCGGGCCAGGCGGGTTCTGACCTGGCGGTAGGCTTCGCGAGCCTTGATTTTAAAGACGAACGTTATTATCACCAGCAGCGGCAGGACAATGAAGGTAATCAGGGCCAGCTGCCAGTTGATATACAGCATGGCGCCGAGAATCAACACCAGCATGAAAATATCGCCGATGATATTGACCACGCCGGAGGAGAACAATTCGTTGAGGACATCAACATCGTTAGTCACGCGGGTGACCAGCCGTCCGACGGGGTTTTTGTCGTAAAAGCCCAGGTGTAAATTCTGCAAGTGGCGGAAAACCTGCAGGCGAATGTTGTGCTGTACGTTCTGCCCCAGCCACTGGGTCAGATAATACTGAAAATGCTGGATGATAAAAGTCAGCACCATTACCCCGAGATAAACCAGGATTATCAGGGTAAAACCATCCCTGACGCCGGTCATGATATGGTCGTCGATTGCGGATTTAACCAGGAAAACCAGGACAATCTGAGAGAGCGAACTCACGAGCAACAGCATCACCGCTACGGCCACCGGGAGGCGGTAATTACGAAGATATTTCAGCAGGCGCTTCATCAGGCGGGCGTCATAGGCCTTGCCGAGGGCTTCCTCTTCGTGATGATTATATGTGCCGTCATGTGCCATCAGAGTTTTTCAATCTCCATTTCCAGAAGCTGCGAACGGTACAACTCGGCATAGCGACCGTCGAGCCGCATCAGCTCGTCATGGCCGCCCTGCTCGACAATCCGGCCGTCCTCGAGAAAGATAATCATATCGGCTTCCTTGACCGACGAGACCCGGTGAGAGATGATAATGCGGGTACAGGTGCGATAATTTTCGTCGAGCCGGTCGTAAATTTCGTTTTCGGTTTCAGTGTCCACCGACGAGGTGACATCGTCCAGCACCAGAATACCCGGGCTCACCGCCAGGGCGCGGGCGATAGCGGCTCGTTGTTTCTGGCCGCCGGAAAGCGTGATGCCGCGCTCCCCGACAATCGTGCCGTAGCCGCCGGGAAAATCGCGTACATCTTTGTCAAGGGCGGCGGTACGCGCCGCGGCAAGAAGCGTGTTTTCATCGTCCCGCTCGGCGCCGAACAATATATTTTTGGCGACCGTATCGGAAAACAGGAACGGTTCCTGCGGTACGAAACCGAGCTGCCGCCGTAGCGTCGAAAGGTCCCATTTATTGATGTCGATATCGTCGATATACAATCGGTTGTCTTCCACCAGATAAAGCCGGGCCAGCAGACCGGCAAGGGTGGATTTGCCCGAACCGGTCATGCCCACCACGCCGACCGTTTGCGAGGGTTCGATTACCAGGTCGATACCGTCAAGAACCGCAGAGCCATTGTAGCCAAATTTGAGATTTTTGAATTCAATCTTCCCTTTTAATTTCCCCCGGTAAGGTTTTTCAACCTTGTTCTTAATTATCGGCTCGGTGAAGAGAATACGGTTGATGCGGTCGAGTGAGGCGGTCCCGCGCTGATACAGCGACACCACCCAGCCCATGGCGAACATCGGCCAGAACAATCCGTGGAGATAAGCGAAGAACGCGACCATCGTGCCCAGTTCAATCTTACCGTCCCATACCTCCTGCGCGCCGAAATAAAGTATAAGCAGGTTCAAGGCGGAGGCCAGGAAGTATATCAGGGGGAAAAGCGTACCCTGAAGGCGTGCCATACCCAGATTATGACGGATATATTTTTGGGATTCTTCGCTGAAATTATCGTACTCGTTTTGCTCCTGGCCGTAGGCTTTGACCACCCGGATACCGGCCAGGTTTTCCTGGGCGGTGGCGGTTATTCGGGAAAACTGTTCCTGGATCTTTATAAATTTTCGGTGCACCAGGTTCCCCAGCTTGTTGACGGCATAGGGAAAAACCAGCATGGGCAGTAATGAGTAAAGCGTCAGCCGGGGCGACAGGTAGAGCATGAAACCGACCGCGATAACCAGGCTGACGACAGTGTTGGTGATATACATTATCCCGGGGCCGGTCATTTTGCGCACCGCCTCGAGGTCGTTGGTGGCCCGGGCCATGATATCGCCGGTGCGGGTGACGTCGTAATACGACGGCGAGAGTTTCAAAAGATGCGCGACCAGTTCGCCGCGCAGGTTGTATTCCAGATGGCGCGACATCCAGACAATCGTTCGCCGGGTGGTGAAACGAAAGATACCGGATAAAATGGCCAGCCCGAACATGGCCAGAACATATTTCAGAATTTCCCCGGCCGGAGCTTTTTTTTCCAGCAGGTCGAATACAAGTTTGGTAAGGTAGGGAATGACCAGTATCAGGATATTAGCCATGACAATGGCTATACCTCCGACTACCAAATAACCCTTGTAACCCTTGAGATATTTTAAAATAACGCCGAAACGGCCGTTTTCGGGCCGATTTTGTGAAAGAAAATCAGTCATATATCCCGTTAATATTATACAAGCTATCCGTTAAGATAGTAAAACAGCAGGCGGGGTCAATAGTTCAATATATTGGCCAGGAGGTGGATGGCCTCGATATTTAATTCAGAGATCATATCCACCAAGGGCAGACCGCAATAAATAATCTGGCCTTCGCCCAGTCTCGAAACCGACAGCAGGGCGCCGCCCGAAGGGGTGACAAAAACCTTCTCCGAAGGGGTCACCACCGCCGAGGCCACCCGGCGTTTCCGGTCGAAATAGGCCTTGAACTCCGTTTCGGAGATTTTATGGGGTGCGCTCAGAATGCGGGCACCGTCGATAAGCAGGGTGATTTCATCGGTTCGGACCGCCTCCTCGGCGGGCACGAACGACACCGGCAGCACTCCTTCGGGCCAGTCATAAGGCTGACCGAGAATAACCAGCGAGCCACCGTTGCGCAGGTAATCAATAAGCCGTTCGGTTATCAGTTTCAAAGCGGGGAAATCACGAAACGCTCCGGAACCGACCACGATGACGTTGTAGGCTTCAAGGTCGCCGGTCTGCAGAGCCCGGTCGGTGAGGGGTTGAAAGGCGGCGTCGGTCATGCGCAGGATATCTTCCAGGAGACCGGTGGTGTCGGGCATAAACCCGACCTTGACGGTATCGTCGATATGACAGGCGGCAACCCGGATAATGCCAGTATCGACCGCTATAACCCGGTTATCAACAATGAGGGATATCGTTTGCTCATGGATGCCCAGTTCGAAGAGGTTGGAAATTGAAAAAGGGATACGAATTGTCTGGGTGGCATGGCCCTTCTCCAGGTCCCACTCGGTGCGATAGGCTCCGGCGAACACACCGCGCGGCGTTTCCAGGTTGACCTTGACCTTACCCTCGAAACTGCGCGGTTTATCGATGACGGCTTTCCAGTTCAGCGAAGAAACCACCCGGTCCACATCCAGCCGGGCGGTCGGCTGCACAAAACGGAAATCAGGCTCGAAGGTGATTTTCAAATCGGGCGCTTCGCGGATAGGAATGGATGTGGTTATCGGCAACTGGATTTTGCTGTAAACAATCTCGGCTGTAAAACTGAGCGATTCCGGCTGGGATGCCTCGAGATAGGCCCGGTCGATATCAACCAGATATTCACGAATAAACGATTGATGCGGTTTGACCTTCCGCGACACCGAATCGAGCACTACCGCCACGGTATCCCAATAGGGTTGATATTTTATGTACGATAGCTCTACTTCCTCGGAGCCGTTCACGGCCAGGTCGGCGCGGAATTTCAACCGGGGACCGTGCGGGGAATCCCTCAGTATTACCCGACCTTCCCAGTTCATGCCGATTTCGCTGAGAGTGGCTTTTTTTGTCTTGAGAAGAACGCGCAAGAGATAGGGCTGGTAATCGACAATGCCCGACAGGATTCCTTCGGACTGCGACTGGTGAGTGAGGTAGATTAACTCTTTGTAGCCGGTGATGATATTTTCCACCCGCTGGCGTCCAACCGTATTCTGGGAGGCGTTTAAAAACGACAGGGCGTTTTTCGCCTTGCGGATAAAAGCCTGTTTGATGGCACCATCGGCGAGAAGCGAATCCAGAATCGGAACCAACCGGATACGGTTCAGCCCCGAGATAAAATCCGGTACCGGCACTTCGGTTTTCATACGGCTCTTGAGCAGCTCGTAGAGAACCAGCCGTTCGCCCCGGTGCATTTCCTCGAGTTCAAACCGGGGGAATAATTTGGGTATTTCCAGTTCCATGCGGGAGCGACAGCGGTCGTAGAGTTCACGGCGGTTGATATGAACCGCGCCCTCGGGCTCGGCCATCTCTTCCGGTTTATCCGATATCTGATAAACCTTGACAATATTGAACAAAGCGCTGCTGTCAACGGGCAGGTTGAGCAGGTATTCACGACAGGCGTTATAGAGCGCCTCCCGGCCGCGGTGACCGAAAATGACAATATCCGGCCGCCGCTCCCGGAAAAGATAAGAACCCAGAGTATCACGGAAACCGACATCGCCGTCTTCGACAAAGTAACGATTCAAATATATTTCCTTGTCGGGAACCTCGGTGACATCATAATGAAACACCCCGCCCGCTCTGACCGTCAGCAGGTCAACCCGGCAGCCAAAGCGGTCGTTGAGATAATATAGAGTGGGCCAATCGATTTCATCGGGGGTCTCATAAAAATACAGGACCCGCAGGTCGCACAGGGCGTAATCGACCAGGTCCGTGGCGGTGGACTGACCCGCCGCGAGAAGCACCGTCACAAAAATAAACGATATTATAAAAGCTTTACGCATAATCCTGCCCGTAAATAATATGATACTATTATTGTGGAATATATTGTTTTTTTTAAAGGGTTGTCAAAGTTGAAATTATTCTTTTTTAACCGCTCTTTTTACGACAACGCCGGGTAATTTGAGAAGGCTATCAGGTGGTGCAAAAAAAACCGCCCGAAGGCGGTTTTTTTAAAAATCACAGGATTTTGTTTTCTCGAAGTTTATTGAAAAGTTTGTCGGCTATTTCCTCGGGTGTTTCACCCTCGATAAATTCACCCTTGGGACGGGGCGGTGGCGACGCGACCTTGGTGATTTTAGTTTTAGAGTTGGTCCCGACCGCGCTGCTGTCGATACCCAAATCGGTGGCGTTCCATCTGGTAATTTCTTTTTTCTTAGCCGCCATCTTACCTTTCAACGACGGCAGGCGGGGTTCGTTGATTTCCTTGACAACCGAGACCACCGCCGGCAGCGACAATTCGACAACATCGTAACCATCCTCGGTAGTACGCTGTACCACAGCCTTGCCGCCTTCCACCGTTTCGAACTTACGCACAAACATGGCCTGCGGGATATCGAGATTGGCCGCCACGGCTCCCGGAACCTGGGCGGAGTCGGAGTCCACCGCCTGCTTGCCGGCCAGGATAAGGTCATACTCCCCCATCTTTTTCAGAGCCGCCGCCAGAATGCGGCCGATAGCCTGCTGGTCAGAGCCTTTGAACTGCTCGTCGGTCACCAGATAGGCCTCATCGACACCCAGGGCCAGGCAGTTGCGCAGGGCCGATTCGGTGCGTTCGGTGCCCACCGAAACAACGCTCACTTTGCCGCCGTGTTTCTCTTTCAGCCGGAGGGCTTCCTCCACCCCGTATTCATCGAAAGGATTGACAACGCCGGGTCCCTGCGGCAGGACAACCTGATTTGAAGCTTCATCGACTTTTATAAGCGCTATTTCCGGAACCTGTTTGATAAGCACAACTATATTCATGTTCTCTCCAAATCCTTGCTTTGATATTCAATTTAAAGAAGAATATTATAAATTCAGTGATAAATGTCAAGGCCGGGTTAAAAAAAAGAAAACTGCGGCCCCCTTGCACATAAAAAAGCCCGCCTTTCAGCGGGCTTAATAAAGAAAAAAATCAATTTATTCGATAAGCTGCCTTATTTTTTCTTCCGAGCAACTTTCTTCTTGGTAGCGACTTTCTTCTTAGTCGCTTTCTTCTTGGCTACTTTTTTGGCCGGTTTTTTCTTGGCGACTTTTTTCTTAGCGACCTTTTTGGCCGGTTTCTTCTTAGCGACTTTACGGACCGTTTTTCTCTTGGCCGCTTTTTTGGCTACTTTTTTCTTGGCCGCTTTTCTTACAACCGGCTTCTTCAAACCCAGCGAACGAGCCTTGGCCTGTACCGATGCCAAAGTCCTTCTGAGTTGCCTGGCGATCTGTTTCGTCGGCGTTGTCCGATACATCTTCTTCAGAAAAGCGATATCGGCGGCTGTCCAGGCTTTCGCGCGTGCGGTTGTTTTTTTCTTCACAACTTTCTTCTTGGTTGCTTTCTTTTTTGCTGCTTTACGCATTGAATCACTCCTACGTTAATGTTAACGGATGAAGGTTAATTTATTTATACTTCCTTTAATTTCCTCTAACTTCCTTGTCACCCATCTGAATGATTATACATAGTCACACACGACATTGATGTCAATAACGACAATAAAATATTTTTGTCAATAAAAAAAGTTTCATAAAAAAATATTTTTGCCGACATATCAACACCGACCATCGACATCGACACCACCGACAACGATGACAGCCGACAACGATACGACATGCTCCGGTTACGGTTGACACCGTGCGAATATCTCGCAAAGTATCGTTACCGTGACGATGTTCAAGATAACCCGATTCCTTGTGTTCGGTTGAAACGGAATGTAAAGAGATATCAGAAATGATTTTCGGGAAATTGTTCCAGGTATTCCAGAGCCATGCTGGCGGCTTTCTGTTCCGCCTCCTTTTTGGACGACCCCACGCCTTCGCCGACTTTCTTGCCGGAGACGCTCACCATCACGTGGAATTCCTTTTCATGGTCGGGTCCCTTTTCGGAGATGACATCGTAACGCGGCATGCCGTTACCGCGAGCCTGGACTAGTTCCAGCAGTTCGCCTTTGTAGTTTCGCTGGGTATCGTCGGAGGTGATGTTCTCCTTGCGGGTGTAAATCAACCTGAGAACCACATCGCGGGCGGCCTCGAAACCGCCGTCGAGAAACACGGCTCCGATGACGGACTCAAAGGCGTCGGAGACGATGGAGGGTCGATCGCGCCCGCCGGATTTGTCTTCCTCGGGCGACATGAGGATAAAATTATTCAGACCGATCTCTTTACTAATGGAGGACAGGGTGATTTCGTTCACCAGCATCGCCTTGAGTTTGGTCAGGTTGCCCTCACTCTCTTCGGGATGGTCCCGGAAGAGACGGGAAGCGATAATAAGGCCGAGGACCGAGTCGCCCAGGAACTCGAGCCGTTCGTTGGATGGTGAACGTTCGTTGTTGAAACGAAGGAAAGAGCGATGAGTGAGACTCAACAACAACAGATTATCGTCTCGGAAGTGGTACCCGATGAGGCGTTGTACCTCATCGAGATCTACATCGCTTTTATTTTTCGCTAAAGTGTAAAAAAGATTCTTTACTTTATTCCATACACCCATTTACACGTCATCGACTTTTTTTACCATCAAGGTGACATTATGCCCGCCAAAACCAAAAGAATTGGAAATGGCATAGTTTATTTCATTATCCCGGGCTTCATGAGGGACATAGTCCAGATCACATTCCGGGTCAGGCTCATCCAAATTGATGGTCGGATGGACCACGCCGTGTTCCATCGACTTCAAAGTCACCACCATTTCAATTGCCCCCGCCGCACCGAGGGTATGACCGACAATCGACTTGGTGGAATTGCACGGTATTTTATAGGCGTGGGCGCCGAGAACCGATTTGATGGCTTTCGTCTCGGAAATATCGCCCACCTCGGTGGCGGTACCGTGGGTATTGATATAATCAATCTTATCCGCATTGATACCGGCGTCGCGCAGAGCCATCTGCATAGAACGTATTGCCCCGAGACCTTCCGGATGGGAAGCGGTCACGTGATAGGCATCGGCCGTCATTCCGGCCCCGATGATTTCACCGTAAATTCTGGCTCCCCGCCGTCGGGCGTGTTCCAATTCCTCCAGAATCAACATCCCGGAACCTTCTCCCATCACAAAACCGTCCCGTCCCTTATCGAAGGGTCGTGAGGCCTTATGGGGCGGGTCGTTTTTGACGCTCATGGCTTTGGCTTTGCAGAACCCGGCCATGGAGGTGGGGGTAATGGCGGCTTCGGTACCGCCGGCTACCATGATATCGGCTTCGCCGCGCTGAATCACGCGGTAAGCGTCGGCGATAGCATGGGCGGAGGAGGCACAGGCGGAGACGGTGGCGTAATTGGCTCCGTGGAAACTGTGCCGGATGGAAATCAGTCCGGCACTCATATCGGCAATCATCATGGGAATGAAGAAGGGCGAAACCCGACCCGGCCCGGAGGTGATGAGGGCTTCATGCTGCGCCTCGAAAGTCATAATGCCGCCGATACCGGAACCGACAATCACGCCGCACCGGTCAAGGTCAATCTTTTCCAGGTCCAGTCCGGAATCTTCAAGCGCCTTTTCGCTGGCGTAAACGGCATACTGCTCGGAAATATCCATACGCCGCAATTGCTTGCTGTCGAGGTACAGCGAGGGATTGAAGTCCTTGATCTCGCCGGCAATCTTCGTCGGGTAATTCGAAACATCAAAGCGTGTCACGAAATCGATACCGGAGCGGCCGTTAACCAAAGCCTCCCAGGTTTCCCCGACGTTATTGCCGACCGGCGTCAGACAACCCAGTCCGGTAACAACAACTCTTTTATACATTACATATTTTTTTCTACTTTTTAATTATCCAATTCAAGACATCGGGTCGGTCGATTAATTAGTATGTTTCTTGATATACTCGATCGCATCGTTTACCGAAGTAATTTTCTCAGCGTCTTCATCGGGAATCTCGAGTGAAAATTCTTCCTCAAGAGCCATAACCAACTCAACGGTATCAAGCGAATCGGCACCCAGGTCATCGACAAACTTTGCCTGGTCGGTAACCGAGCTGGCCTCAACGCCTAACTGCTCAACGATGATTTCCTTGACTCTTTCTTCAACTGCCATTTCTAATACTCCTTTATTTTTAAGACTGTCTTTATTTACATTGTTATACCGCCGTCAACCGCCAGCACCTGGCCGGTGATGTAGGAGGCGTCGTCGGAAGCCAGGAAGAGAACCGCCGACGCGATGTCATCCGGGGTACCCAGACGGTTGAGCGTAATCTGCGAAATCAAATTTTCCCGGGCGCTCTCGGACAGTTTCCGGGTCATTTCGGTCTCAATAAAGCCGGGGGCTACGGCGTTGATGGTTACTCCCCGCGAGGCCAGTTCCCTTGCTGAGGATTTGGTCAGGCCGATTAAGCCGGCTTTGGAAGCGGAGTAATTGACCTGACCGGCATTGCCGATCAAACCGACCACCGAGCTGATATTGATGATGCGCCCGGAGCGCTGCTTCATCATAAACTTCGCCGCCGCCCTGGTTGTAAGAAAAGCGCCTTTAAGATTTATGTCAAGCACCATATCCCAGTCTTTTTCGTCCATACGGACCAGGAGACCGTCCCGGGTAACGCCGGCGTTGTTGACCAGAACGTCAATCCGACCGAAACGTTCCAGGGTTTTATCGAATAAATCCTTGACTTCGGCGGTGCTGGTGACGTCCGCCCTGATACCGATTGCCTGTCCGCCGAGCTCCCGGGCCACGCTGTCGACGGCTTCCTGGTCCAGGTCGTTGACTACAACCGCGGCTCCCAACCGCGCGAATCTCTCGGCAATCACCCGCCCGATGCCCCGGGCGGCGCCCGTCACGATTACGGTTTTGTCTTTAAAATCCATACCCCTGACCTTGTTTTAAACTATGGGTACAAAATTATTCACATCTTCGAGCTTGTCGAGATTTATCATATTTTCCGGTTGCAGGGCTCTCTTAGCCAGACCGGTCAACACTTTGCCGGGGCCGATTTCAATAACCTCGGTGACTTTCTCTTCCTTTAAAAAGTCCATTGTCTGCGCCCATTTGACCGGTGCGGTCAGTTGCCTAACCAGCAGTTCGCGAATTTCCTCGGGCCGGTCCACCGGTTGACCGGTAACGTTGGCTACCACCGGTTTGTTCGGACGATTAATAACAACGTTTGCGAGGTATTCGCCCAGACCGAGTCGGGCCGGTTCCATCAGCGGGGAATGAAAAGCCCCGCCGACCTCAAGCTTCATCGCTCGTTTGGCGCCCGTTTCTTTGGCCAGCGTAATCGCCCGCTCGACGCCGGCGACCGTCCCCGATATTACTATTTGTATTTCCGAATTGAAATTAGCCGGTACCACCACCCCATCCGCCGATGCTGTCTCACACACATTTTGTATTTGTTCGATACTCAGACCCATAATCGCGGCCATGGTGCCTTCGTTTTTCAGGCAGGCTTCCTCCATGAGGGCGGCTCTTTTGATGACAGCCTTGACGGCATCCTCGAACGAGAGCGCCCCGCAGGCAGCCAGGGCGCCGTATTCACCCAGGGAATGCCCGGCGGCAAAGTCGAACTCCGGTATGTTTTCATCCAATACCGTCAGAACCGCCAGCGAATGCAGAAGAATCGCCGGCTGAGTAACGTGGGTGCGTTTTAATTCTTCGGCCGGTCCCTCGAACGAAAGGCGGGCGATATCCAACCGCATCTCATCCGAGGCCAGTTCATAAAGCCTTCTGACCGCTTCCGAACTTTCATAAAGGTCCTTACCCATGCCCACATACTGAGAGGCCTGACCGGGGAAAAACAATACTTTCCTGTTCATAGTTTTACCATTTAATCAGGGCCGAGCCCCAGATTAAGCCTCCTCCAAAAGCGACCACCACGACATAATCGCCCGGTTTTATTCTTCCTTCGCGGTTGGCTTCGTCCAGAGCGATCGGCACCGAAGCCGCCGAGGTGTTGCCGTATTTCTCGATATTTTTGAAAACTCTTTCCGGGCTGATTTTCAAACGTTTGGCCAGAGCATCGATAATGCGTAAATTGGCTTGATGCGGTACGAAGAGAGCGATATCGGACGGCGATACGTTGGCTTTCTCGAGAACATTTTCCACGGCTTTGGCCATTTCTTTTACCGCGACCTTGAACACTTCGGCGCCGTTCATAAATATTTTATCGGAGCCGTCATAAGGAAATTCCGGGGTGTAAGGATTTTTAATGCCGCCTACTTCCATCCACAACAACTGCCAGAGCCTGCCGTCGGATTTCATGAATGAGGACACGATACCGCGCTCGTTGGCGGACGGTTCCACGACCACCGCGCCGGCGCCGTCACCGAACAGGACACAGGTGGTGCGGTCTTTATAATTGGCGATAGCCGATAACTTTTCGGCGCCTATAACCAGCGCCTTCTTATACAAACCCGTCGAAATGTAAGAATTTGCGATAACCAGACCGTTTATAAAACCGGTGCAGGCCGCGACCACGTCAAAAGCGAGGGCGTTGGTTAAACCGAGCTCCTTCTGAATCATGCAGGCGTTGGAGGGCAGGCGATAGTCCGGGGTCACGGTACCGCAGATGACAAGGTCGATATCCTCTTTTCTACATTTAGCCATATCCATAGCCCGTTTGCAGGCTTCCACGGACATATCCGCGGTAGTCATGGTATCGCTGGCTATATGTCGTTCTTTAATGCCGGTGCGGGTGGTGATCCATTCATCCGAGGTATCGACTATTTTCTCAAAATCGAGATTAGTCATCAGATGCGGCGGAGTAAACGATCCCGTTCCCGATATTTTGGCTCTTATCTTTTGAGTCATGATTTCTTCCAAAATGATTGTTAATCAATTCATCGTGGATGCGTTCTTTCACTTTCTTCGAAGCCATTTCCACAGCCACGACAATGGCATTGCTTATCGCCCGGGCGCTCGATGAGCCGTGGCAGATAATGACAACGCCGTTTACTCCCAGGAGGGGCGCACCCCCTGATTCGGCATAATCGAAAGCGTTCTGCATCCGTTTCATGAACGGTAACAGCAGCATCACGCCGAAACGGGAAAAGATATTAGTCTGAATCTGTCTCTTGACGGCCTTGACCATCATGGGCTGGATCGACTCTGCGAATTTCAGGAGAATATTGCCGGTGAAACCGTCGGTCACCGCCACGTCGATCGCCCCGGACAGGATATCGCGTCCCTCGATGTTTCCCACGAAATTGATATGGGAATCCCTGAGTATTTTGCGGGCGTTGAATATCAGTTCATTGCCCTTACTTCTTTCCTCGCCGATGGAAATCAAACCCACCCGAGGGTCTTCCTTGTTAAAAACGATTGAATAATAGACCGAACCCATAACCGCGAACTGGGACAGGTGAATGGGCTTACAGTCGGCATTAGCGCCGGCGTCAAGAACGACCGTCGGTCGACCAGTGCTGGTGGGGAAAACGGTAGTTATCGCCGGTCTGATCACACCTTTGATGCGCCCCAGCGTCAATAAGGAAGTTGCCATGACAGCTCCCGTATTGCCCGGGGACACAAAAGCATCGGCCGTTTTTTCTTTAACCATTTTCAAACCCAGCGCAATGGAACTGTTGCGTATCCTCACCCCGTCGGTCGCCGATATGTGCATCGGCACCTCGGCCGGAGCGTGCCGTACAGAAACATTTCCGGGCACCTCGGGCAGTTCCGATAATCGCTTCTCGATCAGTTCACTCTGGCCGATTATGACGAGATGTAATTTATCCCCCAGTTTCTGTGAGGCTTCGATCCCGCCCTGAATAATGCCTTCAGGGCCGCCGTCAGCGCCCATTACATCAAGAACCACCGTATATTTCTGTTCTGTCGCCACGGTCCTTAAACAATCCTAAATTTTTCCTATTCCTCTTTAATACTGATAACCTGGCGACCGTTATAAAAACCGCAATGAGAACAGATATGATGCGGCAATCTAGGCTGGTGACAGTTCGGACATTCGGTTACGTTGGGCGGTGACAATTTCCATCCGGTACGACGTTTGCGACCTCTGGTTCGGGAATGTCTTCTCTTCGGTAATGGCATCGGTATATCCTCTATAATTATTGGTTAAACAAGTCTTTCAAACCCTGCCAGCGGGCGTCCGGCTCCTTTTTCCGGCAATCACATTGACCGGTATTGAGATTTACGCCGCAGCGGGGACACAAACCCCGACAGCCTTCGGAACAGAGCGGTTTCATAGGCAGTGACAGTAAAAACGCCTGGTTGACGATAACCGACAAATCCACCCGCCTATCATCGCCCCGAAAATAAACGTAATCCTCATCATCAATAACATCTTTATCCCGGGAGGTCAACCGGTCGGCCGAACAGATGATAAAATCGGCCTTTTCCGTCAATTCCGCCGGGTAAGCTTCGAGACAGCGCCAACATTCCAGTATCGCCGTGCCCGACAGCTTTCCCTGACAGTAGTATTCATCCCCGGATTTCTGAATCGTCAGGTCCAGTAAAACCCGCGTTATTTTCTTCACATCATCCCGTAAAGGCTTAATTTGCCCGGGATCTATTGCCAGTTGCTTACCGGCCGGGAAATCTACAAATTCCCTTAAATCCAATATCATAGCCGATGATAATACTCAATAAGAGCCTAAAAGTCAAGGATATAAACAAAAGTGTCAATTCCAAAAGAAGCAATAACTTATCCTTGTTCAGATTTCCAAAAAATCACTGTTTTTTAACTTAACTCGACAGCCCTTGGCCGGTCTCCTTTTCTCGGCTGGTTTTATTTTTTAAGGCCCTGATTACAACAAAGGACCCCTTCCCGAAGCCGTCCCGGATGGTTGATGTCGATTCTTCGGGAATAAGAGTCTGCCTGATTCTCAGGATTTCAAAGGCCGCTTTTTTTAGATACTTCAACACCTCTTCGGTAGAGAAGAAAGTGGCGTCTTTGTAAAATTTATTTTTTTCTTTATCAGCCGTATACTGTTTACCCAGTTGACTTTCTTTGTCGACAAATCCAACAATGATACACCCGCCAGGTTTTAGAACCCTAAAAGCTTCCTTGAAGGATTTCAAGACATCGTCAACAAAACAAATAGTAGTTACCATCAGTATATAATCAAACCTTGCGTCATTAAAGGGCAACTTTTCCGCTATTCCGGGATAAACATTGATGCCTTTCTCCCTGGCCCTGTCAGCCATTTTTTTAGAAGGCTCTATGCCGATTCTTATCCCAAGCGGAGCGGCGAATTTTCCGGAGCCGACCCCTACTTCCATACCTTCGGCATCGGCTGAAGGAATCAGTTGCCGGACAGTTTCCAGTTCCGCTTGATAAAGCTCGGCGTTTCTCTCGAACCATTCGTCATATTCGTCGCTGTACTTATCAAATGGTTCTGTATTGGGCATATCTGCCTCCGCCTCGACTCAAAATATCGGCTGACGACCTTTTAAACAAAAAAGTAATAAACCTGTTCCCGGTAAAAAAATAAAAAAAACCGGCCGTTCATACAGCCGGCTTTCCACGAATATATATAGGTACTTAGTGGGTTTCTTCGTAAATCTTAATCCGGTTGGCAGCCCGGGCCAGGGCGGCGCGTACCGAAGGTAAATCGATGTCCGTTTCGCCTTTACCGGCCGAAATCAGCCGCTTCTTCTCCCTCTCGTACGCGGCTCGAGCCCGTTCGATATCAATCTTATCAGCGTCCTCGACAGTATCGGCCAGGATAGTGGCCAGATTACCCGAGACCTCCAGAAATCCTCCGGAAACCGCCATGATATAGACTTCGTCATGTTCATCCCGGAATTCGATTTTACCGGGCATCAGGGCTGTAATAAGCGGCGCATGATGGGAGAGTATTCCCAGGTAACCTTCCGTACCCGGCACCACGAGGGATTTTATCTCTCCCTCGTAATAAGATTTCTCCGGTGTCACAATTGAAAGATGAAACATAATAACTATCTCTTTGACTGTTCGTATCTTTCAAGGACTTCATTGAGTGCGCCGGCCATGAAGAAGTGCTGCTCGGGGATATGGTCGAGCTTGCCCGAAATCAGCTCATCAAAGCCGTTAACGGTGTCCTCAACCTTGACATAAGCGCCGGATTTGCCGGTAAAGGCTTCCGCCACGAAGAACGGCTGGGAGAGGAACCGCTGAATCTTACGAGCCCGCTGGACAATCAGTTTGTCTTCTTCGGACAGTTCATCGATACCAAGGATAGCGATAATATCCTGCAAGTCCTTGTAGCGTTGTAATATCTGTTGCACCTCACGAGCCACCTGGTAATGTTTCTCACCAACCACTTTCGGGTCGAGAATTCGCGAGGTAGAGTCGAGCGGGTCCACCGCCGGGTAGAGACCGAGAGCGGCAATCTGCCGCGACAGCACCGTGGTGGCGTCGAGGTGAGAGAAAGTAGTTGCCGGAGCGGGGTCGGTCAGGTCATCCGCCGGCACGTAAATCGCCTGTACGGAAGTAATCGACCCGGATTTGGTCGAGGTAATCCGTTCCTGAAGAGCGCCCATTTCCGTACCCAGGGTCGGTTGGTAACCTACCGCCGAGGGCATCCGGCCCAGCAGGGCCGAGACCTCGGAACCAGCCTGGACAAAACGGAAAATGTTATCGATAAACAGCAGCACATCCTGGTTTTCCTCATCCCGGAAATACTCGGCCATAGTCAGCCCCGAAAGGCCCACCCGCAGACGGGCGCCGGGGGGTTCGTTCATCTGACCGAACATAAGAGTGGTTTTCTTGATAACACCGGACTCAATCATTTCCCGATACAGGTCGTTACCTTCGCGGGTTCTTTCGCCAACCCCGGCGAAAACCGAATAACCGCCGTGCTCGGTGGCGATATTGTGAATAAGCTCCTGGATAATAACGGTCTTACCCACGCCCGCGCCACCGAACATACCCACCTTACCGCCTTTGGCATAAGGTTCCAGCAAGTCGATAACTTTAATTCCGGTTTCGAACATTTCCGCCCGGGTAACCTGCTCATCGAAAGATGGGGCCGCGCGGTGAATGGGCCGCCTAGGGGTATCCGCCGGCAGGGGTTCCTTGAGGTCAATTGTTTCGCCGATCAGATTAAAGAGCCGCCCTAGGGAATTTTCTCCGACCGGTACAGTGATAGGCGAGCCGGTATCGACCACCTTCATACCCCGCACCAGGCCGTCGGTCGAAGCCAGTGCCACGCAACGGACGATATTGTCGCCGATGTGCATGGCCACCTCGACTGTCAGGTTGATACCCTTGGCCTCATCTTTAATCTTAATGGCGTTCAAAATATTCGGGAGACTATCGGAGGGGAACTCACAATCCACCGTCGGACCGATAACCTGAACGATTTTGCCGATATTTTCAGCCATTTAACAAACTCCAATATATTTTATTTATCTCATTTCTCGACATCTGTTACCCTTTGAGGGCATTAGCTCCGGAGACCACCTCCGTCAGTTCCGTAGTAATCTGAGCCTGGCGGGCTTTGTTGTAATCCAGAGTCAGGCTTTGTACCATCTCGCCCGCGTTCTTGGTGGCGGCATTCATGGCGATCATCCGGCTGCCGTGCTCGCTGGCGAACGATTCCACCAGAGCCGTCACCATCTTGGTGGTGGCATAGCCGGGCATTAATGCTGCGTAAATTTTTTCCGCATCGGGTTCGAATATATAATCCTTGCTGCCCTTGAACATTTCGCTTTCGTCGGTCTTGATTTCCGGTCGTGCCACGGGCAGGTATTTTTCCAGCGATATTCGGTATTTCACCATCGATAAAAAGCGGGTGAACAAGAGACTGATTTCATCGGTGTCGCCGGCCACAAAGCGGTCGGTGAGAAACCGGACGATATTGCGGGCCTTATCGTAATCGAGTGACCCGCCCCAGTCACCGTAATAGTTGACAACCGGCCAGGAGCGTTTTTTGAAATAATCGTTGCCCTTTTTACCGACCGTGACCAGTTCAAGCTCACCGTCCCGGTGGGCTGCGATCCATTCCTGCGCCTTGCGGACGACGTTGGAATTGAAAGAGCCGCACAGCCCCCGGTCTGAGGTAAATATCACCAGCGTTCTCTTTTTAACCTCCCGCTCTTCGAAATAGGGATGGACAATCTCACCCGTGGAGCCGGCAGCCAGCTGGCTGAGTATCTCATCCATCTTCTTGCTGTAGGGCCGGGACTGCTCGACTCTCTGTTGGGCGCGCCGCAGTTTGGCGGCCGCCACCATCTCCATGGCGTTGGTTATACGCTTGGTCGATATTACCGACCGAATTCGTTTTTTTACTTCGCGAAGTGTTGGCATATCTTAATCTTTTTTATAAACCACCTGTTCAGTTAAAAAGCATAACTAATCATGAACGAAAAACCACCGTTACCCAAATCCAGCCCCTTGCCTTCGTCGTCAACAAACGGTATTTCTTCCGAATCGGAATTCGTGCCTTCGGACTTCATGTCCTCAAAAACGTTCAACATACCGAGGGTATAGCGGGCATCGATGCCCACGGCTCCCTTTCCGAGGGGAAAATCGACGCCGGTACCGAGCACCAGACCGAAATCAAGGCTGCCGGTGTTGGGGATATCGAATTCGTCGGGATAGAAACTGCCGCCGTCATCGGTAGAACCTCGGGCGGAAACGTTGAACGTCAGTGCGGGTCCTGCCAGCAGGTGCGGTTTGAACTTCATAGGCACCGCAAAATCGTAACGGAACAATATCGGCACCTCGATATAATCGAGTTTCACATCCAGTGTATCAATCAGGCTGGGGATGTTCTCGACCGTGATTTCGGTACCCTTCTGAGTGTACAGGACCTCCGCCTGAATCGAAAAGGAGGGCGTTAAACCTCGCCGGGCGAAAATACCGCCGATAAAACCCCGTTTGGGAAAAGAGTTTTCCTCAACGGCGTCACCGAACATACCGGTCGAGTTCAATCCCAGTTTGACGCCGAAATCGAGATTCATCCGGGCTTGCGACGGACTCGCCGTCGGAACGCCCAGCAACACCAGCAATATGCCTGATACGATCAGCCTTTTCAATTCCATATCCCTTGAGGACAACCAGACCGGCTGTCCCTGTCAAAACAATTTATTTCGCCTTGAACTGCGCTTTGAACTCCTTCACGGCCGCTTCCAGTCGGGCGTTCATTTCATCGGAAATGATCTTGTCCTTGGCCAGCGTGTGGTCGATATCCGGATATTTTTTGTCGCAGTATTCCAGCAATTCTTTTTCGAACTTGGCGATAGCCGAAAGCGGTACATCATCAAGGTAGCCCTTAGCACCCGCCCAGATCATGATTACCTGGTGCGCCACTGACATGGGCACGTACTGCCCCTGCTTGAGGAGTTCCACCATGCGTTCGCCGCGCCGGAGTTGTTTGAGAGTGCCCTCGTCCAGGTCGGAACCGAACTGGGTGAAAGCCGCCAGCTCACGGTACTGGGCCAGGTCCAGTTTCAACGAACCGGCCACCTGCCGCATCATTTTCACCTGGGCGTTGCCGCCGACTCGCGAGACGGAGATACCGACGTTGATACCCGGGCGAATACCGGCGAAAAACAGCTCGCTTTCGAGGAATATCTGACCGTCAGTAATCGAAATCACGTTGGTCGGGATATACGCCGAGACGTCGCCGGCCTGGGTTTCGATAATCGGCAGGGCCGTCAGGGAACCACCGCCCAGCTTGTCGGACAGCTTGGCTGCCCGTTCCAGGAGCCGGGAATGGCAATAGAAAATATCGCCGGGGTAAGCTTCGCGTCCCGGGGGACGCCGCAGCAGAAGCGAGAGCTGGCGGTAGGACTGGGCCTGTTTGCTCAGGTCGTCGTAAATCACCAGCACGTGCTTGCCGTTGTACATGAATTCCTCACCCATGGCGCAGCCGGCATAGGGCGCGATATACTGCAGCGGGGCCGGGTCAGTCGCCGTGGCGCAAACCACCGTGGTATATTCCATCGCTCCGTGTTCGCGGAGGGTTTCCACCACCTGGGCTACGGTCGAGGCTTTCTGACCGATCGCCACATAAATACAATACACATCGGTATTCTTCTGGTTGATGATAGTGTCGATTGCCAGGGCAGTCTTGCCGGTCTGGCGGTCACCGATTATCAACTCGCGCTGACCGCGGCCGATCGGAATCATCGAATCGATGGCTTTCAAACCGGTTTGCAGCGGCTCTTTCACGGGCTGACGTTCGATTACGCTCGGGGCGCGGCCTTCGATGACCCGCGTTTTGTCGGTCACAATCGGACCTTTGCCGTCAATGGGCTGGCCCAGCGGATTGACTACCCGCCCGACCATGGCGTCGCCGACCGGGACCGAAGCCACCTGGCCGGTGCGACGGACCGTGTCACCCTCGTTGATCTCGGTGTCGGAACCGAAAATGGCTACCCCGACATTGTCTTCTTCCAGGTTCAAAACCAGGCCCATGATATCGCCGGGGAACTTGACCAGCTCGGACATCTGTACGTCCTCGAGACCCCATACCCGAGCGATACCGTCGCCCACCTGGAGAACGGTACCAACCGATTCCATCTCCAGCTTGGTTTCAAACTTGTCTATCTCTTTTTTGATTACCGATGATACTTCTTCAGGGTTAAGACCCATCATCGTACTCCTATTATTACAAACTCACTATTTTTTCAAATAACCTTTGCGATAACCGTCACATCGGGATGGTTATCGTCGTTTTACGCCGTCCGCGGCGGTTCTCACCGCCGCCGGACCGCCGCTTAAGCTACCTTGACCCGTTCCAGTTTTTCCCGAATCAAATCCAGACTGTGCCGCACCGAACCGTCGATAATCTCGTCGTGCATAACGACGATCATGCCGCCCAGAATGGAGGGGTCGATTTTCTTTTCGATTTCCACCTTCAGGCCGGTTTTCTTCTCCAGTTTCGGTTTCAAAGAATCGTACACGCTCTGGTCGAGTTGCAAGGCGCTGATAACGGTGGCCCTCAATAAGCCTTTCTCGGCGTTCACCAGCCGGTCGAATTCATCGAGAATATCCGGCAGGAACCGTACCCGATGCTTGTCGATCAGGACGACGAGAAATTCGATAAGGACCCGCTCCAGCCGCTCGCTGAAAACTTTTCGCACCAGTTCGTATTTCTTTTCCTCGAGAATCTGGGGAGCGGTCAGAAAATTAATCAGCGACCGGTCGCGGCGGATTAATTCCCGTAAGCCTGTCATCTGCTCGTCGGCCCGGTCAATGAGATTTTTCTCCTTGACGACCATGAGCAGGGCATGGGCGTATTTTTTGGCTACTTCATGCGCTATCATTTATCAGGCTTTCTCCAGCTCCTCGATGTATTTCCCGATTAACTCGCGATGTTTGGCGTCGTCGAGTTTCTCCCTGATGACTTTTTCAGCGGCGGTCATGGTAATCGCTACCATTTCATCGCGCAACTGTACCTTGGCTTTGTCGACATCGCGCTCCAAATCAGCCTTCGCTTTGGTATGGAGGTCTTTCACCTCCTGCTGGGCGTTGGCCTTGATTTCGGCGGCGACCTTCTTGCCCTCGTCCACGGCTTCAACCAGCTTGGCGCGGCGCTCGTTCTCGATATCGCGCAGCTTGCTTTCGTACTCGGCGGTCAGCTGGGCGACGCGAGCCTTTTCGTTGTCGATTTCCTTGAACTCTTCAACGATTTTGTTGCGCCGATCCTCCATCAGGGCCAGAAGCGGTTTCCAGGCGTACCTTTTCAACACCCAGAGGGTAATCAAAAAGCCCAGGGCATGCGTCAATAATTGTTGCCACTGTATGTCTATCATTTATAATTCCAATGTTTAATCGTTACGGTAAACGAATTCGTCCCCGACAATTATCCGAGTTTACCCATCGCCATAAAGAACGCGATCAGGGCATAAATGGTGAGCGCCTCAATAAAGGCGGCACCGATAATCATGGCCACCTGAATTTTACCGGCGGCTTCCGGCTGGCGGCCCATCGCCTCCATCGCCGAACCGACCGCCCGGCCGATACCGTAAGCGGAACCAACTGCCGCCAGTCCGAGTCCAAGGGGGGCGGCCAGAGCTAACATCGAACCAAAGTATTCCATTTTTCCTCCTAATAAGGTTTACTGAAAAAAATATTTATTGTTTTCTATCTCAATCTCCTCAATGCTCCGCCGCATGCTCGTCATGGGGAAGCATCAGTAGAATATAAATGGTCGATAACAGGGCGAAAACCAGAGCCTGGACGGTGGAAAGAATCAGCCCCAGGAAATAGAACGGGAATTGAAGCGGGATACCCACCGGTGAGAAAGAAACCAGAGCCACGCCCAAACCGACAAAGACGGCAATCAGCACGTCCTCGCCGGTGATATTACCAAAAAGTCGTAAAGCCAGACTGAGCGGCTTGGCCAGCTCCCCGATCAGATGCAAGGGAAGCATCAGGGGCACCATACACCAGGTTACGACATCACTCGGGCTGCCGGCCATGTGGTGCAGGTAACCGAAAAAGCCCTGCCGGCGGATGCCTATATACTGCACGTACAAAAACACCATCAAGGCCATAGAGGCGGTGATGTTGAGACTGGTCGAGGGGGAATGTCCGAAAGGTATCATACCCATCCAGTTGAGAGCCAGAATATAGAAAAAGAGCGTCCCGACAAAAGGGATGTACAGTTTGGCGTCCTTGCCGAGGATAGAGTAGATGAAATTGTACATGCCCTCCACCAGCATTTCCACGAGATTCTGGAGCGGCCCGGGAATCATCTGACGCCGAGCGTAAACACGTACCGAGACCAGGCACAGGAAGATGGCGGCGGCAAACGCGAAAATGATGTTTACCCAGGTTTCAAGGACACCGTGGCCAAAGCCGTATTTTTCAAGAAAGGTGACCGCACTGGGCAGGTGTTCCACCCCGCCGCCGTGCCCGCCTTCTTCGCCGTGTCCCCCACCGGAGACCACTGTTAACATCGGCCCCAGCCAGCCAGGGGCTATGAGGAGAAATTTATGCAAAACCGCCAGAATCATAAGGCTCCCTGAAGATTTTTATTGGTCTTGTTATCGTTATCCAAACCCAGGATGACCCGTCCCAGCATTTTAAGAACCATCACGGCCAGAAAAAGGGAAAATCCGATTAACAGATGGATCGGGTCAAACCGATCGATTTTCAAAAGAAAATACCCCGACCCGTAGAGGAGCGGGAATTTGATAAGCCCCAAGCCGACCGCTCTACGAACATCGATTTTGTCAGGACGAATCACGGTGCGGACCAGCTGGGACAGAAAAATCAGGTTGATAAAACCCCACACCGCGCCGGAAAGAACCGCCAGAGTGGGAAATACTCCCCAATAATACAGTCCGAAAGGCAGGAATATGAGCAGGACGATAGCCGAGGTTTTCAAGGTGCGGCTAATTAGGTCAAGTCCCATCGTCGTCTTTGTCTTTCTTTTCTTCGAGCGCCTGGAATTTTTTTATTATCTGATAAGTTTCCCTTGCCGCGGCGCCAAACCCCAAAAAAATTCCGAGGATCGTCAGATAAGGTTCTGTGCCAAGCCAGCCGTCAGCCAGAAACCCGAACAAAAAGCCTATCATAGGCGCTACAAGAATGATACCGGGTATGGCGGCTAGCAGGCCGTAGGAAGATAAATCAACCTTTTTTTTTTATCCGATGATCCGCGTAAAAGGGTCATACAACCCTTTCTACCTTAAATATTAAGAGGCCAATATAAGATGTGAACCGGTAAAGTCAACCAAATTTTTGAATTTTTAGTACATTTTTCATTTATTGAGTTATTTGAAAAAGTGATAAAATTTATAGAATATTACGTATAATACATTATTATACAACAACATAAGTATTTTTATTGTCATGTTCACACTAAAAAGACAAAACCAATTTTTGTGATTGTTTTCACTTAACCGTTGAACTAAAAAAACTTTTAATGTTTCTAGAAAATGACCCGAACGGGCTATTTTCATGCATTTTAAATACTTGCAAGGCGCCCGGTTCCTTTGTTATACTTAGGAAAATATCACATCATTTTAAAGTCAAGGAGCGGTGTTTTAATGAAGGGATTTTCGCTTAGCGTTTTGCTTTTCGTTACGGTAATTTTTATCGGATGCGGCGGCGACCAGAAGGGAGAATCCGACTCCCAGCTTGAACAGGCCAAAGCTCTACAGAATGAAAACGATATTCTCTGCCGTCAGGCGGCGGACAAACTGACCGTCATCTTCGCGGGGGAACTCAAAGAAGAGCTGATGAAAGCCATGAGCACGGGCGGTTCGGTAGGCGCTATCGAGGTCTGCCGGATCAAGGCTCCGAAAATCTCCCAGATATTTTCCATCAACGGCGTCAAGATAAGACGGGTGGCCGAGCGCTACCGCAACCTGGACAACCGGGCCACCGTCTGGCAGCTGGAAATCATGGCGGAATTCAAAGACACCCTCACCGCTCCGGAATTTATCGGCGAATGGACCCGCTCCGACACCGCCGAGGTCTATCATTATTACAAGCCCATCTACACCCAGCCGATATGCTTGAACTGCCACGGCGGCCTGCAGACCCTTTCGCCGGGGGTAATCGACGCCGTGCGAAAGTATTATCCCAACGATAAAGCCACCGGTTTCAAGGTCGGGGAACTGCGGGGGATGTTTATGGTGGAAATCGAATGGCCGACCGGCGAGGGCTACGCCGAGGAAATAGTCGATTTCGAGATGTAGGGAGATTGTAAAATAGTAAGTTGCAATACTTTCAAGTTTGTGCCAAAGAACAATCTGGATGAGTGTTGCCTTACATTTTCTTTATACGGAAAGGGGACAATCAAATGAGCACAACCAGCAGCAGACAATTAGCCAAATCCTGGCCCTACAAGCGTTACAAAACCTTCGAAAGTGAATTGCGCGCAGCCGCGTCCGAATGGTTCAAGAAACAGGGCATCCCTACCCATGCCAAAATGCCCTACTACCTTAAATCAAACGGTGACTGGCCCAAAAATATTATCTGTAAAGAGGTGGCTGACTATCTTGAGAGAAAGAAAGAACAGAACGCCGGTAAGACACCCTTTCTCCTTCATAAGTATTTGCACCACGGTTTGAGCAGTCAGGCAATGGTGTTCAATCTCATCGGGCCGCTGGTCGTCCGGAATGATATTGGGCCGCTTAAAAACGCCCTGAACGATATCGGGATATCCTGGCCCGAAGGGGAAGTTGAACTCTGTTTTGAATATGAAGACCGCACAGTATTTAATGAAGATGTCGGGCAACCTACTTCGATAGACCTGGCCGTCAAAAAAGAAGAAGAAAAAGGGGGTATCTTTATCGAAGCCAAGCTGGCCGAACGCGGTTTCGGCGGCTGCTCTATCTTTTCACGAGGTGACTGTGATGGCGCCAATCCCACCCGAGATGGTTTTTCCTCCTGCTACCTGCACCATATCGGTCATTACTATTTATCCAAACTCGATGAACTGGGATTCATCGATGAAAATTTTTCAGCCGGCCCGATATGCCCGCTGGCGAATTACTATCAAATTTTTCGCGAAGTGGCCTTCGCGCTCAGTCAGGGGGGGAAATTCGTACTTCTCTTAGATGAGCGTAACCCGGCTTTCATCAAAGCCAGCAGTGACTATAAAAAAACAAGGGGGCTCTGGCCTTTGCTTATGAAGTCTGTCCCGGAAAAACATAGGGATAATATTAAGGACCTGTCGATACAACGGGTTGTAGAGGCGATTAAATCGTCCGGCCGTCATGACGACTGGATAGCCGATTTTAAAAACAAATACGGTCTGGACAAGGTCTGAGATAACCATACCTAAGTAAGTCGGGAAAAGCAGAGGAAGAAAATTAAAAGAGGTTCTTTCTGTTTTTCTATTTTCTGTTTTTTATTATTTCTTATTTTGTCATCCCCGCGGAAGCGGGGATCCAGATCATATTCTAAGCCTGGATTCCCAGTCAAGCTGTGAATGACATAATCCAACTTATCTTATTTCTTAAAAGAATTAGTGATTGTCTCATGATTATTTACACTTTAAAATATAATTATATTTATAATTAACATGTTCTTTGATTATCTGTCATCCCCGCGGATACGGGGATCCAGGTTTATTATGAGTCAATATTATGTTTATATATTAGCCAGCCAGAAAAATGGCACTCTTTATATTGGAGTGACTAAAGATCTCATAAAACGAGTATATGAACACAAAAATAATCTAATTGAAGGTTTTACTAAAAAGTATAACGTTCACAACGTAGTTTACTACGAAATTTAAGATGATATACAATCAGCTTTGAATCGTGAAAAACAATTAAAGAAATGGAACAGAAAATGGAAGACTGATCTAATTGAAAAGGATAATTACTCCTGGAAAGATCTTTATGAAGAATTATTGTAAGCCTGGATTCCCAGTCAAGCTGGGAATAACATTGATGGGAATAACATTTATTAGTGAGCGGCCGATGTCCACATTTGCCGGATGCTGGGGCGCTTGTGGACATTTGCCACCCCTAAGAATCTGAACCTCGTACCGACCGGATAAAGTAAATCGGGTAATCTGCTCTCCAGGTTTTTCAGATAAAAAAAACAGGCGGGGTCACAGAAAACCCCGCCCCACTGCCCTGCCTGATAATTTATCAGAATACCTTAACGGCTTTTTTGAGTTGGGTGAGTTTCAAAATTAAGCGGCGGAAAGGGGCATAATAGCATTCATTTTTACAGACGTTCAAATCGTACAGGTCAACACAATGACCCTCGCAGTGTTTGGAAGCCATCAGGCTGACCTGGGGAATATCCTCGGTCAAGAATGGCTTAAAATCCTTTATCTCTATCAAAAAAGAGGACCCGCAGTTTGGAACCGTATGCTGGAAATAATAATAGGCGGTGTTGTTTTCATCCTCGAGATAGGCCATCCCCAACGGTTTAATATCGGGATCCGTTAAGACCTCGTCCGAGGAAAGCCATTTCTTACAAGACGGGCATTGTTTGAACTTATCGATATTCAAAAAAAGACCCCCTTTTATTTTATATAACGAATAATGAAATAATCGACCTGAAAAATTATAAGCTTAAGAGGCAGCCGTAAAAAATAGACAGAAAGTGACAGTTTAAAAAAGAATTTATATCCAAAATCCTTCTCAATCCGGTGATACTTATTATTTAGGGTTGAATTACCCGGGGACGGCCTTTCAGGGCTATCATTTTAAAAAGAAAGCGACGGAAGGGCGCATAATAACATTCATCATGGCATTCGTCGATATCATCGAGGTCGTAACAGTACCCATTGCATTTATCGGTATAAATAAGTTTTTCAATCGGGATATCTTCGGTTATATAAGGCAGGAAATCGTTGACATCGACTGAAAACGTCGCGCCGCAATTATCGTCGTTGTGCTCGAAAAGGTAACAAGCACTCCCCGGTTCTTTCTCTCTGAAAGTCATTCCGACCGGGTTAATCGCGGGGCTGTTGATAATTTCATCTATCGATAACCGGGTAAGGCAGTTTTGGCACTGTTTGTAGACATCTTTTTGCATATTTCACCTGTATAAAAAATAGATTTATTCTATCCTGTTTATCGACTATAAACGACCGCTCTTAACGGCAGTAATGTCCAAAGATGAAGCGTTGTTTAATTTTGACAGATAATGACGCTTCTGACTGGGGCAATTCAGGGTCAGAAGCGGTAGCCGGCGCTGACGCGGAAGGTTTCGTCGAGGTCGCTGTGGTGCATATAGGCGAAATCGACGGTGATGTTTTTAATGTCCACCCCGCCCCCGGCGGTAAACCGGCTGATATCGAATCCGGCCCGGCCGAATACCAGCGATTTGTAATCTACCTCCCAGCCATAATGGGTATCCAGCGAGAGCGGTCCGCTCCAGAACTGGGCGGCGGTTTTGATATTCTCGAACTTGATATCGCCACTGGCCAGAAATCTTCCGGTGAAATCGAGATAAGAATATTCTATCTGGATACCCGGCTTGACGGTCGGATAAATTGATTCGGTGTTGGTCTCACTGCTGTACTCTTCACCGACGGTGTCGATCAAAGTCGAGCCGCCGGAATAGCGGATAAACCCGGTGGTGATATCGGTCACCATCAGCCCCAGCCGGGCATATTTATGAACCCGATATAAAAAACCGGCGTCCATCGTCAGGCCGTAACCCGACTCGGTGCCGATATCGCGATAAATGATCTTTGCGGTCAGGCCGAAATCGACTTTCGAGGCAATTCGTCCCGAAACCGAACCGGTGAATAAAAAGTCACCGTGAGATTCCTCGCGCAGAACATAAGGTCGCTCGAATTCGTTAAGGCGGGTAATCTTGATACCTCCCCCACCCAGGTAATAGAAATAGAAGCCGAAAGCCCTGATAAGGGAGCTGTCTCTCTGACGGGCGTCAATATAAGCGACGAAATCATGATTTAAAAGGGAGCCGAACGTCTCGGCGTGCATGGCGGTAATATAGCGGCCGTTGAGATAGTTCATCCCGGCCGGGTTCCAGTAACCGGTGGTGCCGTCGAACGGTCCGGCGGTCACCGCCCCGCCCAGGGCGAGGGCGCGGGCGCCGACTCCCAGCGAGAAAGCCTCCCCGGCATACTTGGCGCCGCGGGTACCGGCGGCGAGGAGGATTAAGGCGACGATGTAAACTAACTTACGCTGCATGGTATTTGTTAAACAATTTAAAGTCTCGAGAAGGTCCTTTTTTTTCATAAGCTTATATTTTGTATCGTCTTTTCGGGACGGCCTCTTTGAGATAATAATAAATAACCCTATCCGAAGCCAAACAAAAAAAGGGTGGAGATTTTAAAACTCCACCCTTTAAAGAATTTATTAAAACCGGTCTATCATCAGCCGGTCAGGTATTTCAGTTAATTTCCCCTAAACCTTATTTGGTGCCGTCACCGCTGATCTTCTGGGCATTGTCACCGGTCTTTTTGTCGCCGGCACATTTGGAGGCACAGGAGGCTTTGGCGGGGCAGGGCATATTGCAGCCGGCCGCGGCGGGCTTGACCGCTCCCTCGACTTCGGAAGTCTTGGCCACCGCCGGGATAATCTGGGCTTCGTAGCCGTTGTCAACCACGGCCTTGGTCATGGTTTCCATATTGGCCTTGTCGGGGTCCAGACAGACCCTGGCCATACCTTCCTGGTAGCTGATGCTTTCCACCTTGATGACACCCGGGACTTTTTCCAGGGCGGTTTTGATACTGTTTTCACAGCCGCCGCAGGTCATGCCCTTGATGGACATATCCACCAGGGCACACTTGCCCTTGTAATCCCCATGACTTTCGCAAGGGGTGGTACAGTGATAGGCATAATCATTAATATTTTTCGAGTTGACCAGCTTGGTGTCGGTGCCCGCAGTACTCTGAGCTGTCTTTACTTCCTTGTTACCGCTCGCGGCGCACTGGGCGAAAACCGGGGCTGAAACAAAAGCTACCAGAGCCATGGCTGTCAGGGCCATAACGAAAATTTTTCTCATCTGTTACTCCTTCTAAGTTGTCACATTGTTTGGTTTGTACTCTGTAAATTTACACTTAAAGTTTTAAAAGTCAATATTTTTAATGTACAACTTTGGTCGATTTAGTCTTCTTTATAGCTTGTTTTCATTTTAAACACCTCCCGCCGGATAAAGTTCCATCGATGAGTCCGGTCTGATTTTTTTTTGCGGTTTTCTGAACTTTTACGAACTGAAAACGTTATTTAGAACACTGATTAAAAGTAAATGAATAGTTAAGATTTATGATTCGTATGAGTTAATAGTATGAATAACAACGAGATGAAAATACTGGTGCTGTGCACCGGCAACTCCTGCCGTTCTCAGATGGCTGAGGGATTTTTCCGCAAGTATTTACGGGACCAGGGATTCACTGAGGCCACGGCCGCGGTTCGCTCGGCCGGTCTGGAACCGAGTACCGTAAATCCCTTTGCCGTCAG
>JAFGNW010000101.1 GCA_016926795.1 Candidatus Zixiibacteriota bacterium | reverse complement strand
CATCGAGAAAAAGATATACCAGGTTATGGGCGCCAAATACCGGTTCGACCCCACCGATGACCGGGCTTTGTCCATCTGGGATACCGTATCCGGGTCGCAAGAATTCGACAACATCATGATCGGGATAAAAATGTTTCTGGGCATCATCGGTTTCCTGACGCTTCTGACCGCCGGAGTAGGGGTGGCCAATATCATGTACGTGTCGATTAAAGAGCGAACCCGCGAAATCGGCATCAAAATGGCTGTCGGCGCCAAAAAATCTCTGATTCTCTATCAGTTCCTGCTCGAGGCTTTGTTGATTACCTTCGTCGGCGGGGGGCTGGGCATGTCGGTCAGCTATATTTTCACCGAAGGCTTTAAACGCGTGCCGCTTGACAATCCGGTGATGGATTTTATGGGCAAACCCACTATCTCTTTGGAAATCGGCGTGATAGTAATAGTCATTCTGGGGATAATGGGTTTGCTTTCCGGCATATTCCCGGCCATGCGGGCGGCCTCGACCAACCCGGTCGAATCTTTGAGGTATGAATAATGTTTATACGGAGTTTTTGACCATGATAATAATGAAAGAGATAGTAAAAACTTATGTCACCGGCCAGATAAAGTTCCAGGCTCTGAAAGGCATTGACCTGCACGTCAAAAAGGGTGAGTTCATCGCCATTGTCGGCCCTTCCGGCTCCGGCAAATCAACCCTGATGAATATCGTCGGCTGTCTCGATGTCCCCTCTGAGGGAGAATACCTGCTCGACGGCCGGCTGGTCAACAAACTCACTGCCAACCAGCTGGCGGAGATCCGTAACCGCAAAGTTGGTTTTGTCTTTCAGGCTTTCAACCTCCTGCCCTACGCCACCGCTTATGAAAACGTCGAGGTACCGTTGCTGTTCGCCGGTGTCAATCGGCGGGCGCGCAAGGAAAGAATAACGCACCTTCTGGGGCAGGTGGGACTGGCCGACAAGGCCGCCAACAAACCGACCGAGATGTCGGGCGGCGAGATGCAGCGGGTGGCGATTGCCCGCGCCCTGGCCAACGAGCCGGATATCATCCTCGCCGACGAACCCACCGGCAACCTTGACAGTAAATCCGGCCAACAGATTGTAAATATCTTCCAGGAATTGTGGAAACTGGGAAAAACGGTGCTCATCATCACCCATGACACGAATATTGCCAGCCGGGTGGAACGCATCGTGAAACTGAAAGACGGGCTGGTGGACAACAATCATAATCCTTTATGATTATTCACAACCACTTCCCGCTGTAAAAAAACTATTTCGACACGCTTTCTTTCTTCTCCGTCAACAGGCTGAACACAACCACCGCCAGAAAAGCCAGGATAAAAGCGGGTACGAGCTCGTAAACGGCGTTTTTCAAAAAAGTCACCTCGCGCCAGACCACCGCCGCCGCCGAACCGGTGATTAACCCGGCTAGCGCGCCGGCTTTGTTCGCCCGTTTCCATAACAATCCGAGTATGACCACCGGACCGAAAGCCGCTCCCATCACCCCCCAGGCATACAGCACGAGATGAAAAATCACCCGGTTTTCAGTCAGGGCGAAAAAGATGGCGACAATCGCCAGCGCCAGCAGCACCCAGCGGTCCAGCGATTGATAGCGGGCGCCGTCGAGAAGCTTATCGTCTTTTGCGTCAGCGCCGCCGCGGCGGGCGAAAATATCACGCGAGATTATCGAGGACACCACAATCAACTGCGAGTCGGCCGTGGAACAGATAGCGGCCACAATCGCCGCGATAACAAAACCGCCGATAACGGGCGGCAGCAATTCGCCACAGGCCAGCGGCAGCGCCTGTTCCGGGTCAGCCAGATTTCCGTAGTGGACGCGCGAGAACAAACCGAAGAAAATCGCCCCGAGATATACCAGTACCATCCATATAAAAGCAATCCAGCGTCCCAGCTTAATAGTAACCCAGTCCCGGGCAGCCATAAAACGAGACAGTATGTGCGGTTGACCGGGGTAACCCAGTCCGATACCCAGCAGACCGATAATAAAACCCAGACCGGCCAAACCAACCTTGCCCGAGCTGAAAGTCAGCAAATCGGGCGAGATAGCTCCCAGTTCGGACAGAAAATTGCCGTAACCGCCGATTTGTGAGAGCATGATAAACGGCATTACAAGTAAGGCTATCACCATGAAAGACGCCTGGATAATATCAGTCCAGCAAATGGCGCGGAAACCGCCCGTAAGAGTATAGGTCATAATAATAAAAGCACCGGCCAGCACCCCCAGCCAGTACGGCAGTGCGAAGACGGCTTCGAAGGCTTTACCGGCGGCGTTCATCTGCGCCGCCACGTATGCCAGCATTGCCAGCGTGATGATTATGACCGGAATATATAAGAGGGCTTTCGAATTTTTCCCGAACCGCCGGCAGATATACTGCGGCAGGGTGACAGCGTCGTATTCTTTGGTTTTATGACGAAGTCTTTCGGCGATTACCAGCCAGTTGAACAGGTAACCGGCTGCGATGCCCGGAACGATCCAGAAAGCCGCCGTTCCGAACAGGTAAGCCTCCCCCACCAGACCCAGCATAACCCAGCCGGATTCGGAACTGGCCGAGGCCGAGAGAGCCGAAGCCCAGGGTCCCAGCTCCCGGTTGGCCAGCACGAAATCATCGGTGGTTTTCTTGCGCCATTTGGCCGAATAAAGCCCCACAAAAACTATCGCCGCAGAATATACGACAAAGGATGTGATGAGTAAAAAGTTATAATCCACGCATTCTCTCCCGTTTTTTTTATGAAAAATATTAAAAAAATACGCCCTGAGACGAGTAAGTCAAATAAAATTAGCGGGTTAGACAAATCGAGTAATAACCCAAAAAAATAAAAAAAATGTTGACAAATTTTTTAAATGTATTAATATATTATCGATTGTCCCCCTAAACCCTGCCTGTCATCCCTCCCTGTGTGCTCAATCCTCAGGCAGGGTTTTCCTTTGCCTAAAATCCAAGCTCGTTTAATTGCCCTCTCTGTTTCAAACAGATACTTTCCTGTCCAAAAAATTAACATGAAATGATTTTTCTCCGTGAACAATTTCTGCAGCTTTCTTCATGATAATAGTTACGGAATCTCTTATAACCGCCCGTGATACAACCGAAATTATAAAAACCGACTCGGCCCGGTTGTTGCTTTTATGATAAAAAATCACAAGCACACCAATACTCATCTCTCTGGAGGTATGATGAAAAAAAACATCGGCTTTGCCCTGATCCTGTTTATCCTCGGGCTTATCGCTTTTCCCGGTCAAATCTCGGCGTTTTCCTTTTCCGCAACCAATTTCAGCGGTACCTTCGCCTATGATGTCACCGGTGGTGATATCGGCAATCTTGACCCCCGTTTCAGCTATGAATACACCGAAAGTAACTTCAATACTTTTCTTACCGGCAGTTTCGATTTCACTTATATACCCAGCTATCCCGATATTGACGATATCCGTCAGAATCCAGCGACTGACTGGAAATGGACGGTCGGTCTTTCCGACCTCACTCTCCCCTGGCAAAATACCGCTCTGCCCTCGATGAAAATCTCTCACGTCGCCTCCTTCAACGATATCATGACCGGGGTAAACTGGGCGCAGGCTCTTTACGACGAGTATGTGCCGATTGAGGTTTGCTATACTTTCGATTACAGTTTTACCGGCCCGACCGGCGGACATGCGGACTTTTACCTCGGCACCAATCTCGACGCCCAATGGCTTCCGGAATGTTTACCGGATTATTATTACGGTGAATTTCAATCCGACGCCCGGGTCGATATTACCGCCGACCCGATTCCGGAGCCCATCAGCCTGGTTCTGTTCGGCGCCGGACTGGCCGGTGTCCGGTTATATCGCCGTAAAAAATCGAAATAAAATATAATCGCCTTCGATTTTTTTTATACTGCAACATCCCGTACCCTCGCTTCATCGCGGGGGTTTTTTTATTATTCTTAAGATAATCCCGCCACACAAATCGTCTTAATAAACAGAACTTGCGCAAACGCAATTTTTTATGTAATTTAAGAAATAATGTCTACCTGTCGATATTACTATCCTATAAGGGGTTAATATGAAAATTTTAAGGATTTCACTCGTTTTATTGCTTCTTGCTGTAGCTTTCGGACCGGCTTTCGGTTTCTCGGGAGATTTTGATAATTTAAAAAACACCGCGGTCATCCGGGGAAAACCGGAAAACGTCCTGACGGAAAGGGCTGTTTTATTCCTTGAAAAACAAACCGGTCCGACCGTCAAAATATGGGTCTTTTTTAACGACAAAGGGATTTTCGATAAGGCTTCTTTTAATCTTGCCGCCGCCGATATAAAAATTAACGACCATACCCGGACGCGCCGGGCCAAAATGGGTATCGAGGGCGTCGTGTTCGCCGACCTGCCCGTCAATCGTAATTACATCGATGAAATCACCCGCCTCGGCGCCGTTTACCGGCGGTCGTCGCGCTGGCTGAACGCCGCCAGTTTCGAGGTAACGCCGGACCTGCTCGACAATATCGCTGCATTATCTTTTGTCAACCGCATCCAGCCGGTGGCCGCTTTCAAACCCCGTCCGGAAATTGTCGAAGAAACTGAACTACCTCCCCTCGATAAAAACCAAAACGATAATTTAGCTCTTGATTACGGCTACTCTTACACTCAGGTTCAGATGATAAATATTCCGGCCGTCCATGACTCCGGCTATTACGGCCAGGGGGTAATTGTGTGCCTGATGGACGGCGGTTTCAGGAAATCTCATATCGCTTTCGACTTTGCCTATGCGGAGAGCCGGGTACTCGATGAATATGATTTTGTTTTCAACGACGCCGAGGTTCAAAACGAGGCCGAGGATGACCCTAATCAGCACAATCACGGTACTTACTGCTGGTCCACGCTGGGCGGGTATGACCCGGGCAATTTAATCGGCCCGGCCTACGGGTCGTCTTTTTTACTGGCCAAAACCGAGGATATCCGCAGTGAAACGCCCGTCGAGGAGGACAACTGGGTGGCTGCCCTGGAATGGGCGGACTCGCTGGGGGCCGATGTCACCTCGACCTCGCTGGGCTATTCCGACTGGTACGACTGGGATGATTTCGATGGCCTGACGGCGGTCATCACCCTGGCGGCCAACACCGCCGCCTCGCTGGGTATCGTGACCTGCAACTCGGCCGGCAACAGCGGGCCCTCGGCGGGCACCGTAACCGCCCCCGCCGACGCTTTCGATATTCTGGCGGTCGGGGCGGTCAACTCATACGAAGATATCGCCGGTTTTTCCTCGCGCGGGCCGACCGCCGACGGCCGCTTAAAACCGGAAGTCTGCGCGATGGGGGTAAACACTTATTGCGCCCACGGCACCGGCGACAGCGACTTTACCTACAAAAACGGCACCTCGCTGTCCTGCCCGCTGGCAGGCGGCGCGGCGGCGGTGTTGCTATCGGCCCGGCCGGAACTAACCCCCTGGCAGGTGCGCAAAGCCCTCATGAAATCCGGTAACCGCGCCTCAAGCCCCGACAATACCTACGGTTATGGGATTATCGATGTCCTGGCGGCGCTTGATTTCGAGGATGTCTGCGGCGATGTCAATGATGACGGTTCGGTGGACATTGCCGACCTGTATTACCTGACTGCTTATCTCTATGAAGATGGCCCGCGCCCGCCGTTCACGGACGCCGCCGATGTCGACTCTCTGTACGGTGTGACCAACAACGACGCCCAGTACCTGGCCGATTATCTCTTCTACGACGGGACGTTGCCCAACTGCCTGCCTTACCCCGACAGCTCACTGCCGGTTACCGAGGATACTCTTAAGATTACCAACACGAAAATCTTTCCCGGCCAGAGCAGCGTGCAAGTGGAATTGACACTGAAAGCCGTCAGCGATATTCCGGCAGCGGCTTTTCCCTTCTTCTTCAGTTGCTCGACGACTTCCATATCTTTGGATTCGATAAGCTTTACCGGCTCGGCTTTTGCCGCCTATACTCACAAATACGCGTCGTTTGACGCCGCTCAGAAAAAAGGCGTAATCGGTTTTGTCAACTCCGGCGAAAGCATCCCTTCACCGGGCGAAAACCTCTTAGCCTCATTGTATTTTTCGCTGACCCCCTCGACCGACACCCATTACATACTTATCGACACCACCGCCTTTGGACCGGTCACAGGTCCTGTTTTTTCCCGGACGACTTCCAAGCTGGAAGCGATTGTACCGGTTATCGAGGGTCTGGACGCCTATATCGACCCGGTTATTCACGTCATGACCACCGGCAGTGATGAAACCGGCGACGGAAACGTTTTCAACCCTTACGCCACTATCCAGAAAGCGGTCAATATGGCCGACGACGGTGATACGATTATGGTTTATGACGGGGTATATCAGGGCGCTGGTAACGCTCCGTTTATCATAAACGGCAAACAGGTGACGGTCATGTCCCGGAACGGCCCGGAAGCGACCGTTATCGACGGCCAGGGCACCACCCGGGCGATTGAGATTAGAAATATTGTAGATATCAACATGGTGATCGACGGTTTTACTATCAGAAACTGCTATCAACCGGCGGGCGGCGGCATGCTGTGCGAGTTCGCAACCGTCACCATAAAAAACTGTGTTTTCACGGGCAACACCGGCTGGGGCGGAGCGCTTTATTGCAACAATGCCTCGCCGCGGATTATTAACTGTACTTTCGTCAAGAACGCTTCCGACCACAGCAACCAGGGCGGAGCGATTTTCTGCCTGGGCGCGACCGGCCCGGAAATAGTAAATTGTATTTTCGCCTTCAACGCCCCGGGTGATGCTATCTATTGTCTCAGTGCCACCCCCGGCCCGCAGTTATACTGCTGCGATGTTTACGGCAACGAGCACGGCGACTGGACCGGCTGTATCGCCGACCAGGGCGAGCTGAATAACAATATATCCATGGACCCGTTCTTCTGCGATACCGCCAACGATGATTTCAATATTCGCGCTTCCTCCCCCTGCGCCGAGGAAAATAACGACTGCGGCTTCTTTATGGGGGCGCTGTGGGTCGACACCTCTTGCCACAGTTGCTGTATCGACCGGACCGGAAATGCTGACTGCTCCGCCGAGGAAGAACCCGATATTACCGATATTACGCGAATCATCGACTTTTTATACCTGAGCCATGAACCGCTGTGCTGCCCGGAAGAGACCGACACCGACGGAAGTTACGGGCCGCCGGATATTTCCGATATTACCCGACTTATTGATTATCTCTATCTTTCGCACCGACTCCCCGAACCGTGCAAGTAACTGAAAAATCTGTACATAAAAAAAGACTGTCATCACCTGACAGTCTTTTTTGTGTAAATTATCCCTTTAAGATATTTTTTTAAAAAATTATTTGACAATAAATCCCAAATAAATTTACCTTTTCAAAAATAAAGATAACCCCATACCCTGCCTGTTATCCCTCCCCTGTGTGCAAATATAAAACCGGGCAGGGTTTTTTATATCATTTAAGCACCGTTCCAGCCGGCCAGACGGGCCATCATCCACCAGAAAGCTTTCCCCTTGCGATAACAGTTGAAACAGTGTGAATGGGCGCAGCTGCCGCAATCGAGACAGTCGTTCTCAGCGCACCAGTCGGAACACCAGTTACAGGCGTCGATTTCATCGGGATAAAAAATCCCGTCAGGATCGTAACTTTCAATATCCGCAAAATCGAAAAGCACTTTGCCGTGCTCGTCGCAGTACTGCCTTATCTGGTTATTGCGGGCATAGAGGTTGCCGTCGATACCCGTACCGTCAAGGTGCCCGGTCATGTATATGAAAGTAACACCGGGATAATCCTGCTCCAGGCCGTTCATGGCGTTAAGATAGGTATTGATGCCCTCGACAGTATTGCCCGAGACGCCACCGCACCAGGACCACATGACAATGTTTATATCAGGTTGCTGGTTCAAGTGGGTGCGGGTAATCGGCACCCAGGTAGTGTCGCCGCCACCGCCCAGGTCATCGCTGTATTCCGAAAGATAAAGGGTCCCGGCGCCGTTGTTGTAATCACAGGTAATATTTTCCGTTCGAACCATCGCCATCCCGGTGACTACCTGGCTGCCGTGGGAAGTATGACCGTAGAAAATTCGGTATTTGTTTTTAACCGAATCGATAAAAGCCGCCGGGATATCCTCGAAAGCCGTTACCGTACTGTGGTCGGCCAGGATATCTTCAGATAAAGTGCCGTTGCCGCTGATGGTACTGTTGTCATCGCTGCACCCGGCCAGAATAATAACAAAAGCCGCTAAAAGGCTGTAAATTGCGATTTTCAAGATAACCCTCCTGATTGATAATTTAAGGTATAATAACTAATTCGACCGATAGTAGATAAATATTTAGATATACCTTAAAAAGTTACTGGTTGGCTAAGTTGTTATCTACCAATGAATCAGGAGCGTCTGAATTTACGTGCCGCCTTATAAGCGGTCACCGCCAGGTACGTAAGCCCTGCCAGGATAATAATAGTGGCCCCGGCCGGTAAATCCGGGCTGTAGCTTATTGCCAGGCCGAAAGTCATAAAAAAGATACTGAGCAGGGTTGCCAGCACCATTGTTTGCCAGAGTTTCCCGGTGAAAAAGCCGGCTATCGCCACCGGCAGGGTCAGAAAGGCTATTACCATGACGATTCCGACCACGGTGGTCAGAATAACAACCGTCAGAGCCGTCAGGCAGAGCAGCAGGAGATAAAAGAACTGGACGTTGACACCCCTGACGCGGGCGAACTCCTCATCAAAACAAACCGCCGCGATCTGCTTGTGAAACAAAAAGCCAACTACAAGCACAAGAGCGTCCAGGGCGGCGATTAGCCATAAATCCCCCAGCGACACCATGAGAATATTGCCGAACAGATAACTCATCAGGTTTTCGTTATAACCGGGTGTCTGGGCGATAAAGATAATCCCCACCGCCATACCGATAGCCCAGATGGCGCCGATGACGGTATCCTCGCGTTCCTTGAAATACAAACCGGCCAGGGCAATCGTTACGGCGCTGGCCAGGGCCGCCACAACCGCACCGTGCAGCGGCTGCAGCCAGGTAAGATTATGCACCACCGAGAGATAATAAGCCAGCCCCATACCGCCGAGCACGCTGTGGGCGATGCCCCCGGCGATATAGGTGATACGGCGGGCGACCACGTAGGTCCCTACCACCCCGCAGGCGATACTGGCCAGGATCCCCGTCAAAAGGGCATAGAACATGAAAGTATGATTAAAAACCGCGTCGAGAAATTCAGTCATGTTTATTTTTCTTCCCCGGCCGAATGACCGTGACGAACCATCCGTACCTGGCCGTGATAAAGCTCACTCATAATTTCATCGCCTACCTCCGTGGTCGGGTGAACCGCCACTCGGCGATTGACACAGATGACGTTCTTGACCGTCTGGGCAACGAAGGCCGGGTCATGGGACACCATCACGATAGTAAACTGTTTATTCAGTCGGTGCAGTAACTCGTAAAGTTCCCGCACGACGAGCAGATCAAGGTTGGCGGTGGGTTCATCGAGAATGAGCAGTTCCGGTCGCGAGGCCAGGGCCCGGGCAATCAGCAGCCGTCGCTGCTGGCCGCCGGAGAGGGAGGCATAATGCCGGTCGGCAAACTCAGCCAGGCCCACCTCCCTGAGCATCTCCAGGGCGATTTTACGGTCACCCCGTTTAAACGGTCCAAAAAACTGTCCCTTGCACAGCCTTCCCATCAGGACAACATCGAGAACACTCACCGGAAAACTCGGGTCAAGTTGTGCATATTGCGGCATATAACCGATCTGCGTTCGTGCCTGCTGCGGTGAGGTCCCGAAAACCCTGACCGAACCTTTGGTCGGGGACAGCAAACCCAGAATCAGTTTCAGCAGCGTTGTCTTCCCCCCGCCGTTGGGACCGACTATCCAGACAAAATCCTTCTCGCCGATTGTGAGGTTGACATTCTCCAGAACATTGGTTCCATCGTAGGAGAACGACAGGTTTTCGATTTCAATAATCGCTTTCTTATCCATTTACTTTTCTTTTTCCTGTGAGCCCAAGGCGCGGGCCAGTTCATCAGCCATATATATCAAATTATTCAGGTAGTCTCCGGAGAGGGGGTCGAGCTGCACCACCCGACCGCCGATCGCCCGCGCGATGGTCTCAGCTGTTTTAACGGCGAACTGCGGTTGGACGAAAATTACCCGCACCTTCTCGGCGCGGGCGTGCTCGATAAGCGCCGCCAGTTGCCGGGCGCTGGGCTCTCTCCCCTCGATTTCCACCGCCAGCTGCACCAGCCCGTAATCGTCAGCGAAATACCCGTACGAGGGATGAAAAGCGTAAAAGCGGCTGCCTTTGAAAGGCGCCAGCTTTTCCCTTATCGCGGCATCGGTCTCATCCAGCCGGGCCTTGAATTTCTCCAGGTTTTTTTCATAATAATCGGTACGGGCTGAATCGTACCCAACGAGCGCCCGGTAGATATTGTCCGCCTGTATTTTCACCAACTGCGGCGAAAGCCAGATATGCGGGTCCTTGCCGCCGGTGTACTCATGATCGTGATGTTCGACCCCGTCGATTTCCCGAAGCGGCACCCCTTCGCGGGTGTCGATTATTTTTAAAGCTTGGAAAGTTTTTTCTATTTTGCCTATCAAATGCCTCTCGAACGGCACCCCGATACGAAAATACAGTGGTGTTTCGGCCAGCGCCGACATTTGTTTGGGTGAGGGTTCATAAGTCGCCGGTGACTGTCCCGGCCCGACCAGAACCTGCACCGTCACAAACTCACCGCCGATTTGCTCCACGTAAAACGCCTGGGGCAGGATGCTGACAAACACCGATATCTTTTTTCCCACCCCTTGTGCCGAGCTGTCACCGCCTGTCAGCATTGAAAAGAAAAAAAACAGGACTGTTATTAGAAACTGCCGTTTCATAGCGCTAACTCTTCTTAGTGCAGACCAGGTAATTTTCATGGCACTCGTCGCACTCCTCGATATGATGGTCCTTCGCCAGGGAATCCCAGTGCTTTTTCTGTTCCGGCGACAACCAGCCGGCGCCGTTACAAAGCGGGCAGGTATTATCCAGGGCGTTCAACACCGCGGCGCGGATAAATTCCGAACGGTTGGGCAGGTGCCGAATCACCCCGGCCAGTGATTCATCAACCTTGAAAGTTATTATTTCCGATTTCTGTTTTTTCATATGACACCTTGAAACAGGTTAAATATTCATCCACGGATATTATTACTTTGTATTACCTAAAAAGTCAAGCTCTTTTTAGCTTTTCAACCGGTAAGCAGATGACATCCATACTGTTAAGCTGGGTCGAATCTTTCCCGGACTTACCTTGACAGAGGCAGCCCTGTTTCGTATTTTGCCTCGCATTATGAGAGCCTTTATTGTCAAGCCGTCCCGCTGGTCGAAGTACCTTTCCAGCCCGGCTGTTTATTATCTATTAATGGCGGTAACGCTGACTATATTTTTCGAGCTCTGGCGGCTGGTTTTACTGCTTCTATCCGGTAACCTGTCCCGGGGAGTTCCGACCGGGACGCTTCTCATGTCTTTTCTGGTCGGGGCGCGATTTGACTTCGCTATCAGTTGTTATATAACCCTGCCTTTGTACTTGTTGGGTAATATCCCCTGGCTGGATATATCCCGCAACAGAATATTCAGAATCATCAACTTCTGTCTTATGGCGGCGGTGGTCGCTCTGGCGTACTTTTTACAATTGGCGGACATAGAATTTTTTAAATTTTTCAACGCCCGCCTGAACAGCGTCGCCCTGGCCTGGTCGGATACACCGGGGATCGTAATTCCCATGATCTGGAACATGTACCCGGTAGTGCGATATCTGCTTCTATTCCTTTTATTTTTGACGGCTTTTCTGCTGGTCATGCGCTGGTTGCGAAATACGGTCATCTTGAGTCAGGCCCGGTCGCCGGTCTGGATAAACCTGGTCTATATCCCGGTGGTGCTGGTGATATTTTTTATCGGAGCGCGGGGCCGGCTCGAGGAAAAATCCCCCCTGCGCTGGGGTTCGGCTTATTTTTCCGAGTATGATTTTGCCAACCAGCTGGCTTTGAATCCCATCTATACTTTCTACTACGACGCTGTTTATGATGCCGATAAAAAGAAACAGATTCACGACCAGATGGCTCATATCGATATTCCCGACGCCGACCGGGAGGTGCGGAAGCTTCTGGGGTTGCCCGTGCCGCGAGACAACAACAAAAATCCGCCGCGTATTTACCGGAAAGTTACGTTCCAACCGGAAAACGATGAGCCACCCAACGTGATTCTGATAATCATGGAATCGTTCGGCTCCACCCGTATCGGGGTACTGGATAATCGGTTCCCGTTCGAGATAACGCCCCGTTTCGATACTCTGGCTCAGAACGGCCTGCTCTTTACCAATTTCTATTCGGCCGGTCAGCACACTTACACGGGTATATTCTCCACCCTGTACGGTTACCCGACCCTGTTCGGCAAATCGGTGATGAAGATGGTAACCGGCCAGAACAGTTTCTGGGGGCTGCCCTCGATTTTACGCGACCGGGATTATGAGACTTTGTTCTTCACCACTCACGACCCCCTGTTCGACAACATGCAGGGTTTTTTGCGCTCCAACGGGATGATGAAGATATACTCATTGTTTGATTACGACCCTAAATACAAACTCAGCACCCTGGGCGTGCCCGACCATATCATGTTCGATAAGGCTTTCGAGGTGCTGCGGGAGAAAAACGAGGGTCGCTTTTTCGCGACTCTGCTGACCTCCTCCAATCACGGCCCCTGGATAATTCCCGACGTGCCCTTCGAGCGCATCCCCGAAGAAGCCGGGGACTGGCGAGTCAAGCTCGATTGTTTCAAATATTCCGACTGGGCCTTGGGCTATTTTCTCAATAAGGTCAACAACGACCCGGCTTTCAAAAACACGCTCATTATCGTTACCGCCGACAACGGTGTCACCCATGACCCGGTGACCGACCATGACCTTACCCAGTTCCAGATACCCCTTTTGATTTACAACACCGACAGCTACGGTAAAGAGAATCGCCGCATTGACCGTCTCGGTTCGCAAATAGACATAGTCTCGACCGTCATGGGTCGCGTACGGCTCAATTATCACGATTATACTTTCGGCCATGATCTGCTCGATACCGCCGGAACGGCGGTCGATTACGCCCATTTCTCGGAATGGTACAAGGTCGGTTATATCGAAGACGGTTATCACGTTATCGCCCGCCTGAACGGCCCGACCTCGTTTTACCGGGTCGAAGACCGGCGTCACAATCTGGTCGATTCCCTGCCGGAACTGGCTCGAGCCTACGAAAAGAAAGCGCTGTCGATATTCAAGGATGCATACGATAATATGCAGCGACCGTTCAATGAATCCAACCACAACTCCCATCCCCTGACCGCTGCCGATGATTAAGACCCGGTTCATTTCCGTCCCGGCCGTTTACACCCTATCGACGGCGGCCGTCCTGCTCTTGTTTTTGGGCCTGTGGCGCTTTATCCTGCTTGTCCTCACCGGCGGGCTGTCCTCCGAGGTTCCCGGGGCAGTGCTCGGCAAAGCCTTCCTGGTTGGGATGCGGTTCGATTTCATCATTATCTCGTACATAGGCACTGTCCTTTTAATCCTAAGCGCTATTCCTTTTATCGATATTCAGCGCAGCAGGATAATCCGACGGATTAGCTTCTGGTTGCTTCTGACCTTCACCGCCGTCATATTTTTCATTAACCTGGCCGATATAGAATTTTTCAAGTTCTTCAACGCCCGCCTTAGCGGCATGGCCCTTATCTGGTACGACACGCCCGAGTTTATCATCTCCATGGTCTGGGGAATGTTCCCGGTTATCCGGTACTTGATTTTGTACGCGGTAATCCTGGCCGCCTTTATCCTGATCATGCGCCGTCTGCAGCGCAAGGTAATCGTCAACAGTGTAAATTCACACTGGCTGATAAACCTGTTATACGCGCCGGCGGTTCTGATTATTTTCATTTACGGCTCGGTGGGGCGGACCGGCACTGACGCACCCATGCGGTGGGGCGCGGCTTATTTCTCGGAGTACGACTATGCCAACCTTCTCGCGCTCAACCCCACCTATACTCTCGTCCGCGACCTTTTTTACGACGCCGGGAGCAAGGAGCAGGTTAAAAAACTGGTGGCCGATATGACCATCCCCGGTGCCGATGACGAAGTCCGCGAACTTTTAGGCCTGCCGCCCGACAGTGCCGGGCTCCGCAGCCGCATCGTGAGGCCGGTGCGCTTCACCCCGTCCGACAGCAACCCGCCCAACGTCATTTTCATAATCATGGAATCACTGTCTTCACATAAAATCGATGTTTTAGACAACAAGTATCCCTGGCGCCTTTCCCCCTGCTTTGATTCCCTGGCCGAAAAGAGTATTCTCTTTACCAATTTTTATTCCAACGGCATGCATACTTATTGCGGATTGATATCAGCCATATACGGCAGCCCACATCTGTTCAGCAAAATCATCATCAAACAGGTAAGCGGGGAAAATCATTTCTGGGGACTGCCTTCGATTCTCAAGCAGCACGGTTATGAGACCCATTTTTTCTCCACCCAGGACCCGCATTTCGACAACATGATGGGCTTCATGAAAGCCAACGGCTTCATGTATTATTACTCGATATACGACTATGACCAGTCGCAAAAGCTCAGCCACCTGGGCGTACCCGACCATATCATGTTCGACAGCGCCTTCGCCAAACTGGGCCGCCTCGAGGGACGGCCATTCCTGGCCACTTTACTGACAACCTCCAACCACGGCCCGTGGAAAATTCCGGACGTTCCCTTCGAACGCATCCCCGACACGGCTTTCGAGGCCGAGCGCCAGAACGCCTTCAAATACGCTGACTGGGCGCTGGGACGTTTCATCGATAAACTCGAGAACGACCCCTACTTCGACAATACCCTGGTGGTCGTCACCGGCGACCACGGCTTCTTTTACAATCCGACCTCGGACCTCGACCTGTCGTTTTTCCAGGTCCCGCTTTTGATTCACCGGGTCGGCTGGAACGGGGAGCACGGTAGACGCCTCCCTCGCCTCGGCAGCCAGCTCGATATCCCGGCCACTGTCATGGGACAGGTTCGGCTCGATTATAATAATTACACTTTCGGCCATGACCTTCTGGACACGACCGCGAACGTCACCGACTTCGTGCACACCACCGAATGGTACAAGGTCGGGTATATCGAGGGTGATTATTACCTGATAGTCCGTCTCGACGGCCCGGCATCACTTTTCAAGCTGCCCGACCGAACCGATGACATCGCCGCGGAACACCCGGAGATTGTCGAGGACTATAAGAAAAAGGCACTATCAATCTACCAGACCGCTTATTACAATATGAAACGGCCGATCGGCGAATAACAAAAACCATGTTGCAATCAAAATACATTTCCGGTCCGGCTCTTTTTTTCATAACCGCCGCTGTCACTCTGACGCTGTTCTTCGAACTGTGGCGATTTCTTTTCATACTCGCACTTAACGAGAAAGCTGCCGGGGTGCCGCCGGGGGTGCTTCTGAAAGCGTTCGTTATCGGGCTGCGATTCGACTTTTCGATAACCTCATATATCGTACTGCCGCTTTTTATATTGAGCGTCATCCCCTTTATCGATATCCAGCGCAACCGCTTTGTCAGGAGCTTTATATCTTATCTCTTTATCGTTCTTACGGCAGCGGCTTTCTTTTTACACCTGGTCGATATCGAGTTCACCCGCGCATTCTACGCCCGCCTCAACGACTTTCTTTTCTATTGGGGCGGCGCACCGCTGGCGGTCATACCGCACCTCTGGAACGTGCTGTCGGCAATCGTTTATACCGTTTTATTTGTCATCGTCCTGGCGGTTTTTATACGATTGGTGAAATTGCTATTGAATAAAACGGTTATCGACCGTCCCCGCTCCCCTTTCTGGATCAATCTCGCTTACCTGCCTCTAGTATTGGTCATATTCGGCCTGGGCGCACGGGGACGGCTCGCCGAGGAACCGATGCGCTGGGGCATGGCATATTTTTCGCAGTATGATTTTGCCAATTTAGCCGCTCTTAACCCGGTTTATACTTTTACCCTCGACGCTTTTTATAACCGGCGCGAGAAAGTGGAAACCGAGAAACTGATGGCCGAAATAAATAATGACCGCGCTGAAAGCACTGCCCGCGAACTTCTGGGTATGCCGCCGAACAGTGAGGATAACCGTCTCATCCGGCCGGTGCGCTTTGAGCCGCCCAACGACAACCCGCCCAATGTGATTCTGATAATCATGGAATCGTTCGGCGCGACCAAAATCGGCGCCCTGGACAATCGTTTCCCTTACGATTTAACCCCTCAATTTGATTCCCTGGCCGTGCACGGCACCCTCTTCACCAATTTTTATTCTTGCGGCGAGCGGACCTTCGCCTGCCTGGCCGCCGCCCTCTACGGCTCCCCGCCGGGGTACGGCAAGCTTATCGTCAAGCAGGTGCCGGGGGAAAATCATCTGCAGGGGCTGCCGTCGATTCTCAAGAACTACGGCTACCAGACGAGTTGTTTCGTCACCACCGACCCGCATTTCGACAATATGCATGGTTTTTTAATGTCGAACGGCGTGATGAAAGTTTATTCGATGTATGATATCGGCGAGGATAAGGCGCTCAGCTGGATGGGTGTGCCCGACCATGTCATGTTCGATTTCGCCTACAAAAAACTCCGGCAAAAGAATAACCGGCCGTTTTTCGCCACTCTCCTGACCGCCTCCAACCACGGCCCCTGGCTTTTACCTGAAGTTGACTTCGGCCGTCTTCCCGACAGCGTTGAGGACGCCCACAAACTGAACGCTTTCAAATATTCCGACTGGGCGCTGGGAAGGTTTGTCGACCAAATCTCAAACGACACTGCTTTCGACAATACGCTAATAGTCATTACCGCCGACAACGGTTCGCCATACAAGCAGAAAAACGACCTCGAGATAACTCATTACCAGATCCCCCTTTTGATATTATCTACCGATGGTGACTTCAAAAAAGTTTGCGACAGTGCGCGGACAGCCAGCCGCCTGGGCAGCCAGCTGGATATTTTAGCGACAGTGATGGGGCTTTTACGATTGGACTATGATAATTATTCTTTCGGCAAGGATTTGTTCGACACGAGTTACACGGGAACGGATTTTGCCCACTTTGTCGAGAGGGATTTAATCGGCCATATCGAGAACTGCTTTTTTTTGATAAACCGCCTGCACGGAAAAGAATCGCTTTACAAACTCCCCGATGATTCTACCGATCTGTCGGATTCATTGAGGGACATGGTCGAAGAACACAAAAGGAAATCCGAAGCCATCTTCCAGACCGCTTATCATAATATGAAGCGGCCGCTGCGATAGCTTTTACAAAAAAACTTTACACTATCTAATACTCAACGCGTATCTAAGACGCACTGTGTCATTTCATCAGAATCATCTTTTTGGTGGCGACAAAATCGTCGGTCCTGATGCGATAGAAATACACGCCGCTGGCCACCGACCGGCCGTCGTCGTTGACACCGTGCCAAACCGCCGTGTATCTCCCCGCCGACATCGTTTGGTTCACCAGCGTCCTGACCTTCTGTCCCCGGATATTGTAAACGTTCAGCTCGACCTCGCAGGCGTACGGCAGGCTGTACTCGAAAGTCGTGGCCGGGTTGAACGGGTTAGGGTAGTTGAGACCCAGTGAGAAATCATGAGGCAAATCACCCGATTCATCGGTGACATCGAGCAGGTAATCAAATACTGCTGTTACTTTCGCGCCGTAATAAGTAACCGTGGCGGCTTCGACTACAGGTTTGTCGCCGAGACCCGACACCAGCGGCCCGCCGTGAACCGATTTGCCCACTTCGAACGAATAGATAATTATATTGGTGTAAGCGCTGTCATAATGATATTCCATGTCCATACCAGCGGCTTCAAGTACTGGCGTCACCTCGCCCTGTACTTTCAGATACACCGCCCCCAGCGAGTCGGCGCTGTCAAAATCGACCGTCACCGTACCGTTGTTAAGTGAGAAACTGGCTGTATCATCGCAGGTATTGACAGTGTCAGGATGAGGCAGTACATCCCCAACTATCACCCTAATCATATATACAAAATCTTCTACCGTCAGAGGGATACTGTCGTAGTTGATATCGGAAGCTGCAATAGAACCTTGGTAATACTGACCAAAAGCTTCGACACCCTCAAGGAAGTAGTTCCTGAACAAAACCATGTCCGCAATTTCATAAGCAATGCCGTTGAGGTTTAAATCACCTTGCAAATCGGGGTCACCATTGCAAATTACGTTAATCCCGCCGTTATAGAAATCGATATTGCGCGACACCTTCGGTTTGTTGTCCGCTCCCGGGCTGACACAACTCTCCATCGCGCCTTCATAGGTCGGGAATTCAATAACGTTGACGTTCCCGGGAGTCACTAATTTCCAGTTCTCACCGTCGATAAAGTCATAAACCCTGTCGGCGATGTAAAGCTCCGTCCCGATCCGGTTGCAAATCGTGTTATCCCCGCAATCATACCAGAAGAAACTTATCGGTATGAAAGCACAATCATATTTCACATCATCGCTAACCAGATATTTCATGGTGAACAAAACACCGTTATCCTCAATGTCGAAACAGGAGGGATGGAAATTACCGTTGTTGGACTCCGCTATGCCTACAATGCGAATCTGGCCGCTTGGCGCCGTGCTGTCAGAGGTCCCGAATGGCCCGAAGCGGTACTCAAAATATTCCCAGCCGCATTCGGTGAACAATCTGGAATTGTCCGTATTTGCTCCCAGGAAAGTCAAGTTTTCGGCGTCATAGCCGAGCAGAAGATCAAATCCGCCGAAACCCTGCGGAGAATTCCCGTACAAATCAACGTCAACGATCTTGCCCGGTAATACATCATGAACCGCTTCAATCATAAACGAGTTGTCAGTTTTATCGACATTGAGCACAAAAGAACAATAGGCGGTGTCGGGGCCGTCGGTAACCCCGGCGGTTACCGAAAAGGATTTCCCCCGGTCAGGCTCGGCAAGATTAATTAAAATATCCATTTTATGCTGTAACTGTTCCCCGAACTCTATCGTCCCCGCCGGCTGGGGCGATATTTCCTCGAAGAAATAAATATGAGGATCGCATTCGTTAACGTCGTTTACGAAAAGTGATATAGTATCCGTAAGAGTCTCAAGGTAAAGTTCTTTGCCGCAGATATCAGCGTTGCTCAATTCGGGCGGTTCGTTGCCCGTCACAATTACCGTAAACCGGGCGTTATTGTACGGTGAAGTGGCGGAATTGGCGTACAGGGCGGCAATCTCCACCTCGAAAGCTTTCCCGGTATCTACTTTATCGGCGTAAAAACTCCAGTAACCGCTTCTTTTATCGATATATCCCGGACCGGAGGCTATTTCATAGGTAATTCCGATAGAATCGTTGTACTCCGGGTCAAAAGCCTGAAATTTATAAAAATTGCTGTAACTGCAATAAGGTACTCTAAGGGTATCGGAATACGGCCGGAACTCCGGCACCGGAATTCTCCGACGGGTATCAAGGACCAGAGTAAGTCTGCTTTCAAAACGTTGATTTTGAGATTTTAACTTAAGATAGAATCTCTTATCGGCGTCCTGCGATAAAGGTTTGAAGATTATATTTTCGTCGTCATCCAGGTACAGTTCCCCGGCAGGATAAGGCGATACCGAGTCTATCCAAAGGGTATAACCGCAATTGTAAAAATCATAAACATAAAGCGGGATAGACCAGTTGCCGGGAGCCTGGGTCAAAATCACCTGCGGATAACCGGGCAGATTGACTCTGATATCGGGACTCGAGATACCGACCCGCACCATTAACCGGCAGTTTTCATCCCCCTCGGTGCGGTGACCGCTCTGGCCGATCGAAGCCGAGATTTCCACCTCAAATCTTGCTGGGCCGCCTTCCTCGTAAAAATAAGACCAGACCCCGGTCTTTTCATCGACCTGCCCCGGTCCTGCTTCCAGATGATAACGAATCGGGTCGCACTTCTCACTGTTGGGGTGTACCGCTTTTACCTGCAAATACACTGTATCAAACATACATGCCGAGATATAACCCTGACCGTTGCCCGGGCATTCCACAAACACCGGTACCGGCGGGCATTCGGAATCCGCCGGGGCGGAAAAAGCGGACAGACTTAACAGTATCACTAATGCAAAAATTTTTTTAATCATTATTATATTCCCTGATTGAAGTAACTTTGACAGTTAACATAATAATATACCCAAAAGACAGAATTTGTCAAGCAAATATCGGGATTACTTTGGCTGGTATTTAGCCGGTATTTTCCCTGAAATAGCTCCCCGGAAAAGAGCTTGTCAAACCTTGTGGAATTTTGTACCATATTTTCTAACTCATACCGATTAGAAAAGATAACCCTTTAACCGTATTTTACTTAAGGGGAAATTATGATATTCTTTTCCAAACCAATTTTTTCAGCGATGAAAAAAATATCCGTTCTTTTCCAGGTTGTGGCGGTCCTGCTGGCATTCTCGACCGTTGCTGCCGAAGAAATCGCTTCGGGCTATATGATGCCTCCCAAAGCTTTAGCCGACCTGGTCGACGCTCCCTATTCACCGCGGGTTTCGGTCAGCCCCAACAATGAATGGATCGCACTCATGCCCTACCCCGGCCTTCCGCCACTCGAGGACCTCGCCCAGCCGGAACTTCGCCTGGCCGGCCAGCGTATTAACCCCCGCACCAGCGGACCGAGCCGCGGCTGGTATTACAACAACCTGAGTCTGATGAAAATTTCCGACGGCAAAGAGATACCGATATCCGGCTTACCGGATAAAATCCACATAACCAACACCGCCTGGTCGCCGGACAGTAAATACCTGGCTTTCACCCAGACCAATCACGACAACATAGAACTGTGGCTGGTTGATATCGAAAAAGCCGCTGCCCGAAAACTTTCCAATCTCCCGATAAACGATACCTATACCGCGCCTTTTGAATGGCTCTCCGACAGCAAAACGCTGATAGTGCTGACCGTTCCCGACGGTCGCGGCGACCCGCCGCCGGAACCGCTGGTTCCCGCCGGGCCGATTATCCAGGAAAATATGGGACGCAAAGCCCCCGCCCGCACCTACCAGGATTTGCTCAAGAACGAATATGACGAACAGCTATATGAATACTATTTCACCTCGCAAATTGTCAAAATGACGCTCGACGGTAAAAGCACCAAACTCGGCGAACCGGGCATTGTCCGCAGTATTTCCCCATCACCGGACGGCAAATATCTCCTCACCCAAATCATCCACCGACCTTTTTCGTACACCTTACCTGCTAATCTTTTCCCCTGCCGGGTCGATGTCCGGGATATCGACGGTAACATCGTTTACGAGGCGGTTGACCAGCCGCTGGCCGATATGATACCGGTAGCGTTTGGCTCGGTATCGACCGGTCGTCGGGAATTCGGCTGGCGCTCAGACGCCGATGCCGCACTGTACTGGGTTGAGGCTCAGGACGGCGGCGATGCCGCCGCCGAGGCCGAAATCCGCGACAAAGTCTTTCTGCTGTCCACCCCGTTCGACGCCGAACCAACCGAGCTGGCCAGCCTGGGATTGCGCTTCAGCGATGTACACTGGGGAAGCGACGACCTGGCGATTGTCACCGAATGGTGGTGGCAAACCCGGAAAATTCACGCCTGGCGAATAAAACCTGACAAGCCGGGTGGAGAACCGGAACTGCTGCTGGATTATTCCTGGGAAGATCGCTACAATGACCCCGGCCGCCCGGTTTTCAAAAGAACCGACCGCGGCACCCTGGTACTCCTGACCGCCGATAAGGGCCGGAGCCTGTTTTTGTCCGGCAACGGCGCCTCGCCCGAGGGTGACCGGCCGTTTCTGGACAAGTTCGATTTGAAAACCAAAAAGACCGAGCGGCTGTTCCGTTCCGAAGCGCCGTTTTACGAATCGGTGGTCAGAGTGCTGGATGCCGGAAAGGGCCTGGTGATGACGAGCCGCGAGGCGGTGGACCAGCCTCCCAACTATTTCATCCGCAATTTGAAAAAGGATAAAACCACGCAGCTGACTTTCTTCCCGCACCCCACCCCGCAACTTACTAAGGTCCAGAAGGAACTGATTGCCTATCAACGTGCTGACGGGGTCACTTTAAACGGCACACTGTACCTTCCCGAAGGTTACTCACCTGAAAAAGATGGCCCGCTGCCGGTTCTTATGTGGGCTTACCCGGAGGAGTTTAAGAGCGCCGACGCCGCCGGGCAGGTAACCGGTTCGCCGTACGAATTCATCCGGGTGCACCGGCACTCGCCGCTTCTGTGGCTGGTGCATGGTTACGCCGTGCTCGACGACCCTTCGATGCCGATTATCGGCGAGGGTAAGGAGGAACCCAACGACACTTATGTCGAACAACTGGTCGCCAGCGCCCAGGCGGCGGTGGACGAGCTGGTCCGAAGGGGCGTAGCCGACCCCGATAAAGTCGCCATCGGCGGCCATTCCTACGGCGCTTTTATGACCGCCAACCTGCTGGCGCATTCCGATATTTTCCGCACCGGTCTCGCCCGCAGTGGCGCTTATAACCGCACTCTCACGCCGTTCGGCTTTCAGTCCGAGGAGCGCACCCTCTGGCAGGCGCCGGAAGTTTATTTCGCCATGTCGCCTTTCATGCACGCCGATAAAATCAACGAACCGTTACTGATGATACACGGCGAGGCTGATGACAACGCCGGGACTTTCCCGATGCAGAGCGAGCGCCTCTACGACGCCCTTAAGGGGCTCGGGGCGACGGTTCGACTGGTTATGCTGCCGCACGAAAGCCACGGTTACATGGCCCGCGAGTCGGTCATGCACATGCTCTGGGAAACAACGGAGTGGCTCGACCGCTACGTCAAAAACGCCGAACCCCGCGAAAAGAAAGAATAAATTTCAAGTCACTTTTAATAAAAAAACCGCTCCGATTCTATCGGAGCGGCTTTTTTATATCAATTACTATTATTTACGGGCAGGACGGCAGAGGGGCGTGCGACAGGTACAGGTAATCTATGAGGCGGGTGATATCGCTGATATCGGGTTCGCCGCCGCTGCCGTTGACATCGGCCTCCTCCTCACAGCAAAGCGGGTCGTGCGTCAGATAGAGAAAATCGATCAGGCGGGTGATATCGGAAATATCCGGCTCCTCATCGGCGGAACAGTCGGCGTTGCCGCGCGTCCCGGCACAGACAAAAATATCGCAGACGGTATAGAGAACGGTAAAATTATCCAGCCCGGCCTCAACAATATTTTGCGTCCCGGTGTCGTTGACGGTGAAGCGCAACCGCATCTGAGAGGTCAAACTCACCCCGGCTGAAGTTATTTCTTCAGCGGTGAAGCGCTGATGCCGCCAGCGCAGTCGGCTGTCGGTATCGTGCCGGGCGATTTCCGTCCAGTCGCCGTCGCCGCCGGTGTCGTTAATTTCCACCAGCATTATATCCTCGCCGGCGGTATCGTTGAAGGCCAGATAATAGTCATAGCTGACCAGACCGCCGTTCGACATATCGAAAACCGGTGAAATCAACCGCACCGCGCCGCTGTCGACATCAGCCGAACCCGTACGGTTGGCGGTGAGATAACACTGTCCGCTGCCGCAGGCGTCGCAAGCCGGGTCGCATACCTGGGCCGGGTCGTTAACCGGCACCCCCCGCTCCCACAACCCGTCGGTAGCCCCCAGGTTCTCCACTGTCCAGCCCCGGTCGGTCTCGAAATCATCCTCGAACAGTACCGTCGGTATCCCAACCCCGACCCGGTACGGATAGTAATTGCCCCGATAGGGATAAAGAGCCTTTTTACCTCCCTCCAATTCGACGGACAGATAAAAGGTCGGTTCGGCCGGACAGGACGCCACCGGCAGCACGACTTCGAACGTATCACCTTCCAGCGCTGTCAACGGTAACTGTATAAAATCGCCGCCCGTGTATCGATAACAAAGAGCTGCCGTTTCGGGATAGATGTTTTTCGTCCCGTTTTCCATCACGACCGGGAACGAAACCGCCTGACCGGGGGGGACGAAATCGGGCAGACCGTCCGGAAAAATATATTCCATCTCGAAAGCCACCTCGGAACCCAGCGCCTTGATACAGAAGTTCGACGAGGTCGCAAGAGTGTCATCCCACTCATAAAGGTCGTACCAGGTATCACCCGAGCGGTAATAACTCTGCCCGGGGGCAGCTTTCGACGGTACGATGGCATCGGCTTTGGCTCCCAGGAGCAGCTTCACCTCGGAGGTACAGTCAATCGGATGGCCGCCGCGGGACAGGTACAGGTAAACGTAAAAGTCCTGTTCGGTTTTCAGCTTGACGGGATATTCAAGGTCAACAGTATGGAAGCCGATATGGTCGATGAAACCGCTGACGGAGGCCAGTTCGTCCTGAAACTCATTATCCTCGAAACGGCTGTATAGTATAACGGTGAAATCCACGCTGTCGATGGCGGTATAAAAACTCACCGCCTGTAAAAATTCGTTACCGACGGCTTTGAAGGCGTTGCAGGCTTCATCGACATCCGACCGGGTGCCCCGCCAGCCGTGATAATCATGGAAATACACCCGTTTATAGCGCATTCTCTCCACCCCCTGGAAAGACACCGCTCCCATTTCGGGATGTTTACCGCAATGTTTGTCGTAATAGGAAACCCAGAAATAACCGTCATTGCCCCAATCGGCTCCCCAGCTGTTTTTACACAACCAGGCGCCCAACCAGGGAGCCCCGGTTATATACTTGGCATCATCCCAGCCGACAATGGCGACAGCATGGTCCGGGTCAACCGTGCTGGTATCGGGTTGGTAGTGAAGAAATCCACCGAATCCGTAAGCTTTGATGCAGGTCCCGATAGCACCGTGCAACATGATTATATCCTTGACCGTGTTGATATTTTCAAGGTTCTCTCCGATTGAAAACCACTCAATTTCCCTGGGGTAATAATAATGATAACTGGGATAGTATTCGAAACGCGGTTCACTATAAGTGGAACCTTCAAAATCCCTGACCGACCCCGTACCGCGGGTCAGGTAGGCGGCGGCGATCCGGTAATCCCCGCCCATATGAACCTCGACGCCCCAGGCTTTCGGAGAGATGACATCGTGATTGCAGTATTTATTGAAACCGTTCCACCAGTCAAGGTGATATTCCGAGAGGTTGGCTTCACCGGTTTCATGTACCGCCCAGTTACCGGTCATCATGAGGTTGCTTTCCATAGCGGCCATCGTCCCGTGCACCCAGCAGGTGCCGCCCTGCTGCGATTTGACCGAGGTTACGTAATTTTCACCCTCGACATCACGGAGGTCGAAAAACGATGGCACTTCCGGCGGCGGTTTGACGTAACCGATTACCGCACCCCACAAAACAAACACCGTTGCAAAAAAAATATTCTTACGCATAACACTCCCTCCAACGCTTTAGATATGCCCAGGTATGAATTAATTCATGAAAACCGCCCAGGCTGTCGGAAACGGCTGTATTTTATGACGCCGATATTGATTGTAAATACTTCTTAATTAAGAACGCAGACGCTATTTTTTTGTTTAAACGATTCTTCTTTCCCGCCGAAAGAGCGAAGATTCGATCGGGAACTGTCACCCTCAACCGTCATAGCGCAGAGTCAACACCACGCCCCGACCGGGGGAATAAATGCCCGAACCGTGCTCCTTGTAGGCCTCATCGAAGATATTCTCGAACATCAGGTTCAACGAAACCCGGTCGAACTCGAGATGGTACTTTAAATTTAAGGTAACCCAGCCCTCAGTGCCGAGCGGGCCGATCCGGGTATCCTCGATGTCGCGTTGCGATAGGCGCATCTGCTCCCCGGCCCCTCGCGACATTATTTCCGCCCACATGTTTTTAGCCGGTTGATATCTGACCGCCAGCAAGCCCATCAGGGGCGGGATGCGGCTCATCGGTTCATCGACAGACTGGTTTTCCCCCCGCGTCCAGAAACCGTTGGCCCGCAGTTGCCAGCGCGGATTCAGGCGGATCTCGCCCTCGAACTCGAACCCGTAAATGCGAGCCCGGTCCACATTGTACCGCTGGTAAATATCGTACTCGTCCGGGTCCTTGACGCCGTCGCCGTCTTCGTCGAAGAAAGTCAGACCGTTATACTCACCTGGCACTCGGTCAATCAGGTCACTGAGCTGATTGTAAAAAAGAAACAGGCTGCCGCCGGCGCGACCGTTTTCAACTTTCACACCCAACTCGTAATTGTTGCTGTATTCCGGGTCAAGGTCGGTGCTGGGAGCGTCCACGCCGCTGCTGGAATATTTTAGTACCACGGCGTCGTTTAAGTTGGGCGCCCGGAATCCCCGCGACCAGCGCCCGATCAGGTTGACCGTCGCGACCGGACGATAACTGAGTGCAACCGATCCGGTAACATCCTGAAAAGTTTCTTCGTAGCGACCGAACGGCTCCTCCAGCGGCGAATCCATCGTTACCCGGCTGTACCTTAAACCGTTAACCAGCTGCACGTTGTCGCGCAACGACCATTCATCCTGTAAAAAAACCCCGGTCTGGTAATATTTGGTGTTGTCCGGGTAGGT
>JAFGNW010000100.1 GCA_016926795.1 Candidatus Zixiibacteriota bacterium | reverse complement strand
ATTGTATGAAAGTGCATCCGGGTATAGGGCAGGAAATAAACTACAAATAAATCATAAAACAACTGGGCCGTCTTGCTCAGAGGAGTAAAACCGAAACCTTTCACCCAACCCAGCACGGCCAGGGCACCGCTGTGAAGGCCGGGTAGAACGACCGTACCAAGCGAACGGGCGAGAAGCGGCAACGGGTCTAAAAGCCCGGTTTGCAGCGTACCGAAAAAAGCCCCCGCCAGAAAAATCAGCAGGATATAATATTTGATGCGCTGATATTTTTTGTAACGGTTGCTGTCGAGGAGTTTCTTCCCTTTACGGTTGGCTCTTTCGGATGGGATTTCCGATATCCAGTGATTGAGCGAGCCCAGCGGGCACACCCAGCCGCAGAAGAAACGCCCGATAATTATGGTCGGTATCAGAATGACCAGCGACCACAACAGCCCCCTGTAAAGCGTACCGTTGGCCAGGAGGGTAGCCAGAGCCACCAGGGGGTCGAACTGCAGGGCGATCGAAACCGGGTAGGGCAAATATATCTGGGTGTTTTCAGCCGGGTTGAAATTGACTTCGAAATTGGTTTTTAGAATCAACCAGAAAAATATGATAAAGAAAGCTGCTTGTGAAAAACGGCGAAGGTTTCTGACGGTTTTTATAGTCATCAGACGATTTCTTTGTAACCTATCGAGTTATAGTCAATTTTCCCCAGGCCGGTTTTTTCGGCCAGGATGAGATGACCGATTCGCTCCGGACGAGCTTTAAGGAACTCAGCGCCGCGGGCGTCTGCCGCCACCTGGTCGGTGGCGCATAAAACGGTGTTATGAATATCGACATCGCTGAGCGAGCCACCGGTCGGCCCGCCTCGCACAAGCACCCGGGTGGCATCCACCACCACCAGTGTCGGCCGGCAGAACGCGGCTAAATCAACAATCGACCGGTCAATCTGCTGGTGCAACTGGTTGCGCCGCCCGCCCAGGATACCGTAGAGATTTTTCATCCCGATGGTGCAGGTGGAAAGAGAATGCTGTTTGACGATCGGCATATTGATGAGCCTGTCGGTCTGAACGAAATATTTTAAGACCGGCCAGCGACTGAGCAGTTCACCCCCCAGGTCGACCTGGACAAAATCTTCCTCCACCGGCAAAATAACCCGGGCGCCGGCATTCTCAGCGGCTTCTTTTATACCGGAACGGATAAACGTCCGGCGGGCGTCGTTGCAGGGGACATCGGTGACGATAACCTCCGCGGCCCCGGCCTCGAGACACAACCGCACCATTTCACCCACCAGCAGCGGGTTGGTATCGGCGGCCTGTTCCGGGGTGCGGTCCCAGCCGATGTTGGGTTTGACGGTCACCTTCTCCCCCGCTTTGACAAAGCGTTTGATACCGCCGATAGCGTCGAGGGCTCTGTTAAGCGCCCTGACATGGTCTTCATCGCGAGCCAGCGTGAGCCCTGGCAGCTTCGGGTCTGGTGGAATAATAAAACTTTTCGTTTTCAAAGCCAGAGGTTTTGATGATGCCGTGGGCCGGTCATAGAAAAACCAGCCCGTCCCGGCGGTCACCGCTGCCAGGGTTAAAGCTTTACCGGTTTGTATTATGAAATCGCGTCTTTGCATAGCTCTCAGAATAGAATCACATTTCTTTTAGCGGGAATCAACCATTTTTCTCAGGGCTTTGATATGTTCCGGGGTGGTGCCGCAACAGCCGCCGATAATCGAGACGCCTATTTCCCGCAGTTCCCGGGCTTTCTCGGCCATGAATTCCGGGGTCTCGCGATATACCAGTTTTCCATCGACCAGCTCGGGCAGCCCGGCATTTGCCTGAATCAGCAAAGGCAGGTCGGTGCAGTTTTTGAATTCCCGCGCTACCTTAATCATCTTCAAGATGCCGTTGCCGCAGTTGGAACCGACGATATCGGCCCCGGCTTTTTGAAGTTCCTCGGCGGCCTGTTTGACGCTCACTCCCATGATGGTAAAATAACCGCGCGGGGTTTCATCGAAGGTCATGGTGGCCATCACCGGTATCTGCGGTGCCACCGCCTTGGCGGCCTCGACGGCCAGGGTTGCTTCGGTGATATCGGTCATGGTCTCAATACAGAAGACGTTAACCCCGATTTCGGCGATAAACCGAAACTGCTGTTCAAACGCCTGATAAATCTCTTCCGGGTCGGTGTCCCCGAACGGTTTCAGAAGTCGACCGGTCGGACCGCCCGAGGCCGATACGAAAGCCCGGCCACCGACCGCTTTTTTAACGGCTTTAACAGCGTTTTTATTGATTTCTTCCGTTTTCTCATCGAGCTGGTTGAGGGCCAGTTTCAAAGGGGAGGCGCCGAACGTATTCGTCTGGATTATATCCGCCCCGGCCTCGAGATATTGCAAGGCAATACCTTCCAGTATCTCGGGATGGGCTAAATTTACTATCTCCGGGCATTTCTTTAATTCGAAATCCAAGGTCATTAGCATGGTACCCATGGCACCGTCGGCAACCAACGTTTCCCCCTCGCTGATTCTCTGTAACAGATTTTTCATAACTTAAGTCTCCAGTAAATGTTTGAAGACATCCACAGCGTTCATAGCATCAAAGGCAAAGCTGTCAGCGCCTATTTCCTCGGCATACTCCCGGTTGACCGGAGCGCCGCCGATAACCACCTTGACCCGTCCCGAAAGCCCCCTTGCTTTTACCAACTCGATGACCTCTTTCATGGACGGCATGGTGGTGGTCAGAAGCGACGACAGGCCGATAAAGCCGGCTTTCTCAGCCACCGCCGTATCGACGAATTTCTGCGAAGGAACATCGTGTCCGAGGTCGATAACCTCGAACCCTGCCCCCTTTAACATTATCCCTACGAGGTTCTTGCCGATATCGTGCAAATCCCCCTGAACGGTGCCGATAACGACTCTACCCCGGGTCGGCATCTGTCCCTTGATAAACAACGGTTTTAAAATTTCCATCCCGGTGTACATGGCCCGGGCTGCCAGGAGGACATCGGGCAAAAATATCTCGTGGATTTTGAACTTTTCGCCGATAACGTTCATGCCGGCGATCAAACCGTCATTTAAAATCGATTCCGGCGGCAATCCCTCTTCGACCGCTTTCCGGGTTATTTCCCTGACCCGGGTATCGTCACCTTTTTGCAGGCAGTCAGAAATCTCTTCAAGAATGGTCATCGTATCCCTCGGTTTAAAATATTATTCCCGTTCCAGCTCGGTCAGCCTTTCCCGGCAGGAAGGAGTCCGGCAGCTGCCGCAACAGGGATATATCATTTCAAAATAATGTTTTTCTTTTCGGGCGGCAATCATCACCCCGGTGATGGACTTAAGCGGCGACATCAAATATCTGTCGTTGAAACTCATCTTTATTTTTTCCGGATTCAGATACCCGAAAAGTTTTTTCTGACCGCTGATGTGCCAACCGCAATAACCGGGGCTGTATCGGAGGATTTTAATTTCACTTCCAGGATTGGCTTTTTTCAAATAGTCATTCATAAAAGATTCCTGCAGATAATCAGCGGCCAGTTCGGCTCCCTCGGAGGCAACCGAATCCAGCATACTTCCCCCGGCGAAGTCGTATTCAGCCATGAGCGAATTTATTTTTAAACTGACCGCCTCCCCGAGGGTGACTGCGAACAACGCCAGTTTCCCGGCATAAGGAAAGATATCCGCAACCGGGGTGGTACTATCGTTATGCCCCTCACCTCGATAAACCTCGGCAAAAGCCTCCTTTGAGATCTCGACCCATATCCCGCGCGGCTCACCCAGCCGCCGGAAGTGCTCCCGGGAGGTATTGAAAACCTCTATAATTTTCTCCGATGGCGCAGTGTTTTCGGGTATCCCCTGATGTTTCAAGACCTTTTCCATTTGGGGTATGATCCGTTCTAAGTTTATTTCAACAATCTCACTCATATTTCCGTTGACGGCAGTTTATCCAGACCGTGACGGCGGGCTTCCCGCGTCATCAATTCGGCCAGCAGTTTCTTTTTATCATCGGTCAATTGTGAGGGTCGGTATTCACTGATAATACTTTTCACTTCGCGGTGTGCCCGTTCAGCCAGGGTCAGGCCACCCTCCTCGAGCCAGCGCGAGCGATTGGCGCGGTCGATAACCGGTCCCGGAAAATAATGCTCCTCTTTTAAATACCGCCGGGTATGGTCGGCGATAAGCAGGTGCTTTTCCTTCAGGAGTTCGTGGAAAAGCTCCAGTGATGGAAAATCTTCTTTCGGAACAATCTCCCTGACCATGCGCAGTGCCATACCGCAGATTTCATTGTCGAGTACCAGTTTTTCCAGGCTGATACAGTTCTCAAAATCGAGCATGCCCGGTCCGGAAACGCTGTTGATACCGGCCAGAGCCGCCAGAGTAGCCCCCATCGAGCTTTCCAACCCGGCCTGGGCATCCAAAAGCTTGGCGTCGCTCAACGAAATATAGGCTTGGGTGGGCAAACCCAGGTATTTGCCGATTTCACTGTAGGCGCAGTCAATCATCATGGTTTCCACCGCCCCCATCGGTGTGGTTTCATAACGAATATCGAAAATTGCCGGCGAACCGCCGTAAAGAACCGGCGTGCCGGGATTGACCAGCTGGCTCATCACCAGGCCGCTCAGGGTCTCGGCGGTGTGCTGGACGAGGGTGCCGACCAGAGTCACCGGGGCGACAAAACCCGACAGGGGCATGGCAATATATTCGACTGGGATGGAATATCGGGCGCAATCGACAAGGTTCTGGGAGGTGGTGTCGCTCCATTTCAACGGTGAAGTCGGACAGCAGGAAAAGATAGTCAGCGGCCTGGCCTTGAGCTCGCTTTCGGAACCCCTGACGATTACTTGCATTTCTTTCATAATATCAAAAGCTTCAGCGGTAAAAGCTCCGGTCACCACCGGCTTTTCACAAAATAAAAAGCTCAGATAAAGCCGATAACTGTCGGAAATCTTCTCCGGAACATCAGCCGGTATGAAAGCCGTGCTCTGGGAGGACAGGTGTTCCAAAGCAGCGGTCAACCGGGCAAAGCGAACATAGTCGGCGGTATTCGGCCGCCGAGGCTTGTCTTTGTTATGGTCGAGAAAATACAAAGCCGAGGAACCGGGCGTGAAATATACATTGTCCCCGGTAAACTCATGGGTCCGGTTACCGAGGACGTCATAAAGCTCGAAAGAACTCCGGGCCAGGGCAAGAGCCCGGTCGATGATACTATTGGTCAGGATGACATGAGCTTTCTCCAAGTCGACTTTGGCGCCGTGGTCGGCCAGTATCTCCAGAACCGGTCGGTTGTGTATTTCAACGCCTATTTCGCATAAAATATTCCGGGCTTCGGAAACGATATTTTCAATCAGCTCATCGGATAAAAATTTTAACGTCGGTCTCACTTTAACCGTACCCTTTTTTATATTTTGAAATTACTTTACTCAACTAATGTCTTTAAAAAATATGAAATTCCAATCGGTTCTCAAAGCAAAAATATTAAAATCGGGGATAATCATAAAAAGCCGGTATCAGCCGATTATTACTATATAATTTTACTTGGAAAAACCGTTCGAGATGTTATATTTAGTTAAGTTTAAGTTATTATATAATATTTTAT
>JAFGNW010000099.1 GCA_016926795.1 Candidatus Zixiibacteriota bacterium | reverse complement strand
GCCGACCTCGATATAATCGAAAAAATCAAGCGGACGGTAACCATTCCCGTTATGGCCAAATGCCGTATCGGTCACTTTATCGAAGCCCGGGTGCTTGAAGCTCTGGAAATCGATTTTATCGACGAATCCGAGGTCCTGACCCCGGCCGACAATAAGTATCACGTCGATAAATGGTCTTTCAAGGTTCCCTTTGTTTGCGGTTGCCGCAATCTGGGCGAAGCCTTGAGACGTATTTCCGAGGGCGCCGCCATGATCCGAACCAAGGGTGAAGCCGGGACGGGCGATGTTTCCCAGGCGGTTAAGCATTTGCGGGAAATAACATCGGTTATGAAAGCCCTGACGGTGATGACGTCCGATGAGCTTTACGGGATTGCCAAAGAATACCGGGTATCAATTGACCTGGTGCGGTTGGTGGCCGAAAAAGGAAAGCTGCCGGTCCCCAATTTTGCCGCGGGTGGTATTGCCACCCCGGCTGATGCCGCCCTGTGTATGCACCTGGGAGCCGAGGCGGTTTTTGTCGGCTCGGGCATTTTCAAATCGTCCAATCCGGAAAAAAGGGCCAAGGCGATTGTCAGCGCCACCACTCACTGGCAGGATTACGCCGTTATAGCTGAAAATTCGCACGGCCTCGGGGAAGCCATGAAAGGCATTCAGGCTGAATCCATACCGGAAGAAGAAAAACTTCAAACCCGGTAAAAATCGACGTCCCCGGTTATTGGAACGTTTTTCTTTTAATCGGGGGCGTATTTTTATATTCTTGAAGCATGTATTATTCATTCGATGATAAGCTGAAATAATGGTTAAGTCCGGGGAACAGAGGAACTTTGAGATTTATTTTTTTGTCCCGGCCCTGATTTTATTCGCCCTCGTCGTTTTCGCTAATATCGGGGAGATAGAATATTTATGGGGTTTTAATTTCCTGAAATTTTTCCCCTCGCCCGTCAGGTGGTTACTCCTGGCGGTGACGGCTGTCTTGTTTCTCCCCAAATTTTCTCAATTATTAACCGATATCTGTCTTTCCCTGTCGCGCAAATTCAGTGAGCGAAAAACCTTCCGGATTACTTTTCAGGTAAGCCTGTCTCTCGCTTTTCTCTTTATATTTTATTACTTTTCGTCGCAGACAACCCTTCTCGGCGACGGCACCCTTCGCAAAAACCAGATCGGCAACGGTGAGATGTGGCTGCCGTTTGAATTGCTCGATTTTTTGATTCACGCCGTCCTGTACAAATACCTTTTTTCACCGCTGAATTTATCGGCGGTGGATTGCTACCGTGCGGTCAGCGTCGTCAGCGGCCTGTTTTTTATCGATGGTCTTTTGCGGCTGGCGTTTTACCTGGACAGCGAAAAGGGGCTGGTCTATTTCCTGCTGCTTTTTTCTTCGGGCGTCACGGTATTTTTCTTCGGGTATGTGGAGAGTTATTCGATAGCTGCGGCTTTGCTTCCTTATGTCATTTTGGTTGCCCTGAAAGCTCTTGACAACAAATCATCCGGAATTGCCGGTTTCATCGTTCTGTATATCCTGCTGGCATTGGTGCACATCGTGCCGGCTTTTATCCTGGGAGTCGGGGCGCTGTTGGTGTTGTTCTTATACCGGAACGAAGGACGGGTCCCGAATCGTAAGCTTACAATCTACCTGTCGGTCATTTTCATATTGGCGGTGGCGGCGGGATATATCCTGAGTTACGGTGGCATGGAGATATTCAAAAAATCGCTTTTGCCCCTGACACCGGGCACAAAAGGCGGCCAGGGGCTTCTGACCGTCAATCATTTTTTGAATATACTAAACTGGCTTTTTCTCTCCGCTCCGGCGTTTCTGCTATTGATAATTCCCTTTTTGAAAAAGAAAACGAAAGCGGGTGAAACTAACCGTCTTAAGATTTTCATCTTCGGCTGGATTGCCTTATCGGCCGGTATGTTCATGTTTTTTTACACGCCGCAACTGGGCGGGCCGAGGGACTGGGATATATTTTCCCTGCCGGCGTTCTTTATGCTCATCGCGACGGTCGTGGTCTATTCGGAGAAATTCAAAAAACATCTGAGCGTTTTTATCTGGCCCGTTATCGCTTTCACTTTCATTTCGACTTTCAGTTTTGCTTATATAAACAGTTCCCCTTTGAAATCAGCCGAGCGTTTTGAGGAGGTAATCCGGATGGCGCGGTTCAAATCTCTTTTCAAGGACTATGCGCACCTTTTGAGTTATTACGACAACCAGCCGGATTTGAAGTATCGTCGTAAGATTTACGAAACAAAGGTTTTGCAGGAGGCTGAGACGAAGGACGACTCCACTTTCGCCCTGCGGAAAATCAGCCAGATGTATTATTTCGACCGCCAGTATGACCAGGCTTTGAATTTTATTTTTCGGGCTTTGCTGGTGGACAGCCTCGATTTTCAGAGTCACCTGCTTTTGGTCCGATACAGCCAGAATTTCGGGGAAGCGGAGCACAAGCAACTGGTGGCCGAGATGATGGAGCGGCATTTTCCCGAAAAACCCCACGGGCGGATGAACGCCGGGATACTGTATTCACTGATCGATGATTATCCACGGGCCGAGGAAAATTTCAGGCGCGCCTTTGAACTGGACAGCTCCGATTTTAAAATAGTCACCAATTATGCCACTTTCAAAATCAAACTGCAGGATTATGAACAGGGTCTGGCCCTGTTGACCCGGGCGCTACAGCTCGAGCCGGATAACTTTTTTGTTAACTATAATCTCTCGGTGGTATTCAGAAATTTAAACCGGCCGGAGCAGGCGCGGGAGTACCTTGAAAAAGCGGAGAAACTGGCGACCAATGACGAAGAGAGAAACTTCGTTAACGAACAAAAAAGCAAGCTCGGACTTTAGTATTTCTTGAACAGCTCACCCCATTCAGTATTTTCCAGCCATTCATTAAAGACCTTGCGGCCTTTTGACGGATACCAGAGGCGGTCGTGGTACATGGCCGAGCCGAAGACGAAAACATAAACAAGCGGGGTGTGGAACAGGAGCTTCTGCAGGACCTTGAGGGGCGAAAACCAGAAAATATCTCCTACGGTCGAGGCCAGGTTGTCGCCGACTTCGAATTTAAAATTGATTTCCGAAATATCTTCGCCCTTGACCTCGATTTCCTCGAGCCGGCCATGGCCGAGTTCGTGCTCGTGTCCCAGCCGGATGTATTCGATAGTCATCGGGTCAAAGCCCATCATTTTGGCCGCCACGGCATCCACCGCCACCTGGTCGGCGGAGGCGAGGATGTAGTTCTTGATATGGGGCGTCATGGTCCTCGGCCCCGGCCCGGACCCGCAGGTGGTGCCGTCCATGAAGGCGAAAATGCCCGGATGGATTTCTTTCTGGATGTGCAGCAAATCGACCAGGGTCTTGTGGATGACCGAATGGGTGTAATGCCGTTTGGTGTTCAAAAGACCGCCGAAAGCGTTCTTCATAGAACCGGT